>CAYNRD010000001.1:0-22478 GCA_964399515.1 uncultured Mycobacteriaceae bacterium
CAATCGACCCGACCGACCAGGTTTTCCAGGATCGGCAACTTCGTGGACACCTTGGCGCCGGCCACCACCGCCACCAAGGGCCGCTCCGGGGTGCCCACCGCCGCTTCCAGCGCCTCCAGCTCTGCCTGCACGGCCAGGCCCGCATAGGCGGGCAGGACATCGGCCAGGCCGGCGGTGGAGGCATGGGCCCGGTGCGCGCAGGAGAACGCGTCATTGACGTACAGATCGCCCAGCCCAGCCAGCGCCCCGATAAAGACCGGATCATTGGCCTCCTCGCCCGGGTGAAAGCGCGTGTTCTCCAGCAGCAGCACCCCGCCCCGGGGTAGGGCCGCGACCGCGTCCCGGGCCAGGGGACCCACGCAATCCTCGGCGAAGTGCACGGTCCGCCCCAACTCCTCGGACAGGGCCGGGACGATCGGCGCCAGGCTCATCGCGGGGTCGCGTTGGCCCTTCGGCCGATCGAAATGGCTCAGGATCACGGTTTTGCCGGCCCGGTCGATCAGGGTGCGCAGGGTCGGCAAGCTGCGGTCCAGGCGGGCGCGTTCGGTGATCACGCCGTCGCGGACCGGCATGTTCAGGTCCAGCCGCACCAGCGCGGTCTTGCCGGCCAGGCTGGCATCCTCAAGGGTCAGGAAACCCCGGTCGGCCGGTGGGGTCGGTATGGCGTGGGCGGTCATTGGGGTCTGGCCTCACAGATGCTTGGCCATCGCCACGGCCGTGTCGGCCATGCGGTTGGAAAAGCCCCATTCGTTATCATACCAGGACAGAATGCGGGCGAAGCCGTCATCCAGCACCTTGGTCTGATCCATATGGAAGACCGAGGAATGGCTGTCATGGTTGAAATCCTGGGAGACCAGGGGGTCATCGGTGAAGCCAAGGATGCCCTGCAGCGGCCCCTGGGTGGCCGCCGCCCGCACGGCGTCGTTGATGGCATCCTTGCTGACCGGCTTTTCCGGCACGAATTTGAAATCGACCACCGAGACATTGGGGGTCGGCACCCGGATGGCGGTGCCGTCCAGCTTGCCGTTCAGCTCCGGCAGGACCAGGCCGACCGCCTTGGCGGCCCCCGTGGAGGTCGGGATCATCGACATGCCGGCGGCCCGGGCGCGATACAGGTCCTTGTGCAGGGTGTCCAGGGTCGGCTGGTCGCCGGTGTAGGAATGGATGGTGGTCATGAAGCCGTGGCGGATGCCGAAGTGCTTGTGCATGACATGGGCGACCGGTGCCAGGCAGGTGGTGGTACAGGAGGCGTTGGAGACCACCAAATCGTCGGCGGTGAGCGTGTCGTCATTGACGCCAAACACGATGGTCTTGTCCGCCCCCGACGCGGGCGCGGAGATCAGCACCCGCTTGGAGCCGTTTTCCAGATGGGCGGCGGCCTTGTCCTTGCTGGCGAAGATGCCGGTGCATTCCAGGGCGACATCGACGCCCAGATCGCCCCAGGGGAGATCCTTGGGGTCGCGGAGGGCGGTGACCGTGATCGGGCCCTGGCCGACATCAATGGTGTCGCCATCCACTATCACCTCGGCCGGAAAACGGCCATGAACCGAGTCGTAGCGCAGCAGATGGGCGTTGGTCTCCACCGGGCCCAGGTCGTTGATGGCGACCACCTGGATATCGGTGCGCCCGCTTTCGATGATCGCGCGCAGAATGTTGCGGCCGATGCGGCCAAATCCGTTGATGCCGACCTTAACCATGGCGGGGGACATTTCCTTCTTCGGAGGGCGGAAGCGGGTCTTCTGCTCAATAGAATGGTTCGCAACGGTTACTAGTCGGGCCGGGGCGCGCCGTCAAATCGGGTCACCCATGCCGCGCCCGCATTCCGATCACACCCGCGCCAGCACCCGGTCGATCAGGGCGGAGGCCTGGCCGACATGGTGGGCGGGGTCGGAGAGGCGGTCCCAGTCCAGGCCCGGATCGGTGATGGCGCGCAGCGCCTGGGGCAGGCACCGCCCGCCCCGTTCCAGCACCGCGCGCTCGACCAGGGCCGGGGCGTCGGCCAGCGGCATATGCCCGGCCAGCGCCATGGCCAGGCCTTCGGCCAGCACGGTGCCCCCGGCCCGGGCCATGGCGGCGCGCATGGCGGCGGCGTCGGCCACCAGCGTGTCGATCAGGGCCTGGCCATGGGTCAAGGCGGCGCCGGTCGCGCGCGTCGATCAGCGCCATCAGCCAGCCGACCAGCCTCAGGCCCAGGATGGTCGGCACCGCCTGCTGGCCCCTGGTGCGGGCGGCCATGACCGTATCCCGGTGCCGGTCCGTCTGCCGGGCCAGCAGGGCGATCACCCGGTCCATGCGGCCGGCCAGGATCCCGCGCGCCTCCCGCAAGCGCAGCACCAGGCCGGTATCGATGATGTCCTGGCTGGTGGCGCCGTGGTGGGCGAACCGGGCAAGCTCCGGTGGCAGCCGCGCCCGCAGATGCGCCACCAGCCCCGGCACCGCCATGCCGTCGGCGGCGGTCCGCGCGGCCAGTGCCGCCGGGTCGGGCACGACGCGGTCGATCGCCTGGGCCAGCGCCGGGCCCACGGCCTGCGGGATCACCCCATGGGCGCCTTGGGCCAGGGCCAACTGGGCCTCGACCCGCATGAGCGCGCCCAACTCCGCCTCCGGCGCGAACAGGGCGGCCAATTCGGGATCGGCGAACAGGGCGTCGGACAGCGTCACGATCCCCTATTCAATATCGGCGGGGTGTGCTTGGGAAGGCGCCGATGCCGGGGGGACAGGTCGCATCCAGAATTGCGTGTCGCAATCTGGCCGAAGACAGGGGCCGTCATCCTGCCGAATTCGGCGGCATATGCCATAATATCGGGCAGAGTTGTAAGGTTTTGAGCCGGTCACGACGCTTGTGAACGGGTGCGTCGCGCCGGCGACAGCGGATGTCGGACGCTGGATGGGCGCTATCCGGTCGAGGCGGTTATCCCGATTTTGGTAAGCCGCGCTCACGCGGCCCGATTGTGGTGAGGAGTGCCAAACCCCATGTCCGCCCGCCATCAGATGCTGGACCTGCTGGCCAAGCGCCAGCCGTACCATTCCCTGGAACAACCGTTTTACGCATCGCAGGACTTCTTTGACCTGGATCTGGACCAGATCTGGCGCAAGCAATGGGTGTTCGCCGGCCATTCTTGCGAGGTCAAAAAGCCGGGCCAGTTCTTCACCCTGCAGATCGGGCCGGACCCGATCGTGATCGTCCGCGGCGACGATGGGGACATCCACGCCTTCTACAATGTCTGCCGCCACCGGGGGGCCACCCTGTGCACCCAGGCCAAGGGCAAGCTGGCCAAGCTGGTCTGCCCCTATCACCAGTGGACTTATGGGCTGGATGGTACGCTGCTGTTCGCCGGCCACATGCCGCAAGGGTTCACGCCGTCGGACTACCGGCTGAAGCCGGTGCACATCCGGAACGTCGCCGGCTGGCTTTACGTCTGCCTGGCCGACGAGCCGCCGATGCACGAGATCGATGCCTTCGCGGAGACCGCCACGCCCTACATCACCCCCCACGGCATTGAGAACGCCAAGGTCGCCCATGAGGAAACCCTGATCGAGAAGGGCAACTGGAAGCTGACCATGGAAAACAACCGGGAGTGCTATCACTGCGCTGTCGGCCATCCGGAGCTGATCCGCACCCTGACCGAGTACGACCACCCCGAAGACCCGCGCATCGATCCGAAATTCAAGCAAATCCTGGTTTCATCCTACGCCGATTGGGAGGGTCGGGGCCTGCCCTACCGCCAGGTCGATCACCGGACCTGGCGGGTCACCCGGGTGCCGTTCGTCAACGGCGCCGCGTCGATGACCATGGACGGCAAGCCGGCCAGCGCCAAGCGCATGGGCAGCGTCCACTCCGATCAGTTGGGCAGCCTGCGCATGCTGTGGCTGCCGAACAACTGGAACCACCTGATGGCCGACCACACGGTCAGCTTCCGGGTCCTGCCGATCAGCCCGACCGAAACCGCCGTCACCACCAAATGGCTGGTGCATGAGGACGCCAAGGAGGGGGTCGACTACGATATCGACCGGATGGCCCATGTCTGGCGCCAAACCAACAAACAGGACGGAACGTTCGTCGAGATGACCCAAAAGGGTGCGTTGTCCAGCGGCTACCGCCCCGGCCCCTATTCGACCGAAATCGAATTCGGTGTCATCGATTTTGTCGATTGGTACTGCGATACCATTGAAACCAATTTGGGCCGGCCCAAGCAGACCCCCCGTCTGGCCATCGCCGCTGAGTAACCTCCCGGGTCCCTGATTTTCGTTGGTGCACAGCATGGCCAGTGGCGTTGCGAAACAGAAAATCCCGCTTCTGGACGAAACCAAGCCTTGGGACAGCCAGTCCCAGGAGCTGGAAGTGGTGATGATCGTGCCGGAAACCCATGATACGGTCACGTTCTGCTTTCAGGCCACCGACAAGGTGTGGTTTCGATACTTACCCGGGCAGTTCATCACCATTGAAGTGCCGGTCAATGGCAAGAAGATGATGCGTACCTATACCATCTCTTCCAGCCCATCCCGGCCTTTGTCCCTGAACGTCACCATCAAGGCCGGCCCGAACAGCGTCGTCTCGCGCTGGATGCACGACAATCTGAAGGTGGGCGACCGGATCAAGGCCTACGGCCCCGGCGGCATCTTCACCTTCCACAACCACCAGGCGGATAAGTACCTGTTCGTATCCGCCGGCAGCGGCGCCACGCCTATGATGTCCATGCTGCGCTGGCTGTATGATTACGGCAAGCACATGGACATCACCTATATCAGCTGCGCCCGGCGCCCGTCGGAGATCATCTTCCGCCAAGAGGTCGAGCGCATGGCCACCCGGGTACCGGACATCCGGCTGGCCTGGATCGTGGAGGAGCCGGATCCGTTCGATGTCTGGGCGGGCTATCTGGGCCGCTTGAACCAGCTGAACTTCGAGCTGATCTGCCCGGACTATTTCGAGCGGGAGATCTTCTGCTGCGGGCCGGCGCCGTTCATGCAGAACGTGCGCGATATCCTGAACCTCTCCGGCTTCGACATGGACCGTTACCATGAGGAGAGCTTCGAAGCGCCGATCAAGACCGAGGACGACGTCCCCGAGCATGACGATGTCATCATCGACGAAGAAGAGATGTCGGAGGTGGTGTTCACCTTGGCCGGCGCCAGTGCCCGGGTCAATCAGACCGATACGGTGCTGACCGCCGCCAAGGAAATCGGCCTGTTCATCCCGTCCGCCTGCCAGTTCGGCGTTTGCGGCACCTGCAAGGTCAGGAAATTGTCCGGGGAGGTGCACATGGTCCACAACGGCGGCATCACCGAGGAGGATGTGGAGGACGGCTACATCCTGGCCTGCTGCTCGAACCCGCTGGGCCGGGTCGAGGTGGAGGTCTGACCGGAGCCTGGTTCGACCGTTCCGGTGGTCACCGGTCAGGTCCGTTGGCTGGGCCCGGCGGCGTCACCGCGCCATCCAGGCGGCGGCCGTTCAGGCGCTCGGTCCAGCGCAGCAGCGCCGATTGATCCAGGCCGCCATCGCCGTCGGCAACCACCTGGTCGAACCCGGCCAGGACCTGGGCCATCAGGGGCAGGGTCAGGCCCTGATCCGCCGCCTCGGCCGCCACCCCCCTCATATCCTTCAGGTGCACGGTGCACGTGCCGCCGGGGGCGAAGGCGCGTTCCAGCATGCGGGCGCCATGCACCTCCAGCACGCGGCTGTCGGCGAAGCCGCCGGCCAGCGCCTGCCGCACCTTGGCTGGGTCGGCGCCGCCGGCCTTGGCCAACACCAGCGCCTCAGCGACCAGGCCGATGGTGCCGCCGCAGATCAGCTGATTGGCCAGCTTGGCCAGTTGCCCGGTGCCGACCGGGCCCACATGGGTCGGCCGCCCCATCGCCGAGAGCACCGGCCGGGCCCGGTCGAAATCCGTCGGCGCGCCGCCGGCCATGATCGACAGCGTGCCGTCCTCGGCCCCGATCACGCCGCCGGACACCGGCGCATCCAGAAAGCCAGCACCTTGGCCGGTCGCCCAGCCCGCGAACCGGCGGGCATGGGCTGGCGTCGCCGAGGCCATGTCGATCCACAGCGCCCCCGGCGCCAGGTGGCCCGCCAGGCCTTCGGCCGTGAACAGGGCCTCGGTCGCGGCCCCGTCGAACAGCATGGTCACCACGATCCGGGCCTGCGCGATCGCTGCCGCCGCCGTCTCGGCCACCCGCACCCCGTCGGTGGCCAGCGGGTCCGCCTTGGCGCGGCTGCGGTTCCACACGGTGACCGTGTGCCCGGCCCGGGCCAAGCGCCGGGCCATCGGCGCCCCCATCAGGCCGGTGCCCAGAAACCCGACGGTCATGGCCCGGCTATTGGCGGATCAGGTTGGGGGGTGTTGGGCTGGCCTGGTGCAAGGTCAGCCGCCAGTCATCCCCCTCGCGCAGGAAGATGTTGGTGGTGATCAGGGTTTGCCCGCCGATCGCCTCGTAGACCAGCACCAGGGCCATGTCGTCATACACCTCGATGACCGTGTCCTGGGGCGTCACGCCGGTGATCCGGTCCTGGCCGCTTTCGAACATCAACCGCCAGCTTTCCATCACCCGGTCGCGGCCGGTGACGTTGGGCCAGCCCGGATGGACCACGGACACCGCCGGGCCTTCGGCCCACAGGGCGTCCATCACCGCCAGGTCGCTGCTTTGGATCGCCTCATAGAAGGTTGCGTTGGCGGCGCGCACCGCGTCGTCATCCGATGCCCGGGCCGGATCGGCGCCGAAGGTGGCGGCGACGATGCCGGCCTTGGTCAGGACCAGGGCCAGGGCGGCGGCCAGGGCCAGGCGCTTGACGATCATGTCGGCACCCCTTCGGTTTCCGCCTGCGGGCGGAACGGCGTCGGCCCCACATGGTGATGGACCATGCGCCAGCCGCGGTCGGTGTCGATGAACACATTGGTGGCGACCAGCAAGGACCGGCCGATCCGCTCATACACCACCACCACGGCCGAGGAGCCTTGCAGATGGACCTCGGGGTTTTCCGCGGTCAGGGACCCGGTCGCCGGGTTGGTCAGAATCCGTTCCAAGGTGGCCAGCACATTGTCCCGCCCCTGGATCAAGATGCCGCCGGGCGGCACCATGACCACCCCGTCGCGCTCGGCCCAGACCTCGGCCATGGCGGCCATGTCCTTGTTGCGGAACGCGTCGTAGAAGGCCTCATTGGCCGCCAGCACCGCCGCCCGCTCGGCCGCGTCGGCGCGCGCGGTCACCGCCAGGCTGGCCGTGGTCAGGATCACGATCGCGGCCAGCGCCGCCAAAACGGGTGTTCGCAGCCATCCCGGTCGCGGGGTCGTCAGCATGGCCAAGCCTCCTCTCCAGTGGATTGGGAACCGTAACATGCTTTTCCCGCACCCGCGCCAGTGTTCGCCACCAGCCGTGATCCGTGGTGTCGGTTTCGTGACCGCGGGCGATCGGCGGTCCCGCCGGGCCTTGACGGTGCCGGGGCTGGCGCGGTCTTGTGGGCTGGTCCGCAGCCGTCCGGAGCAGCAGCCATGACAGAAACCGCCATCGTCGCCGGCGTCGGCCCCGGCCTGGGCCTTGCCGTGGCCCGCCGGTTCGCGCGGGAGGGGCTGACCGTCGCCATGCTGGGCCGGGACGGTGACCGGCTGGCGGAGATGGCCGGCGGCGCCGAGGGGGGCTCCGGCCGGTTGGTGCCGGTGACCTGTGACGTCACCGACCCCGCCCAGGTGGCTGCGGCGTTCAAGACCGTGGACGGGCTGGGGACCTTGCGCGTGGCGGTCTACAATGCCGGGCCGTTTGAGTTCTTCAGCGCCGTCGATGTCGACCCGGCGGTGTTCGAGGCGTGCTGGAAGATCGGCTGCTTCGGTGGCTTGCTGGTCGGCCAGGCGGCGGCCAAGCGCATGCTGGACGCGGGCCGGGGCACGATCCTGTTCACGGGGGCGACCGCCAGCCAACGGGCCGGCGGCAAGTTCGTCAGCCTGGCGGCCCCAAAATTCGGCCTGCGCGCGGTCGCCCAAAGCATGGCGCGCGACCTGTTCCCCCAGAACATCCACGTGGCCCACGCGGTGCTGGACGGGCTGTTGACTGGCCCGCGCCACGGCCACTTGGCGGACAAGAAGGGCCCCGACGGGTTGTTGGACGCCGACCAGGTGGCGGAGGTGTATTGGCAGGTGCATTGCCAACCGCGCGCGGTCTGGATGCATGAATTCGACCTGCGCCCCTGGGTGGAGAGCTTCTGATGGCGGCGGAGGATGCCAAGGCCGCCGTGGTCGCCGGCGTCGGCCCGGGCTTGGGCCTGTCGGTGGCCCGGCGCTTCGCCCAGGCCGGGTACCAGGTCGCGATGCTGGCCCGGGATGCCGAACGCCTGGCTGGCTTCGCCGAGGGCGCGGGCGATCTGCCCGGCGCGCTGGTCCCGATCGCCACCGACCTGATGGATACGGGGGCGATCGCGGCCGCCTTCGCGCGCATCGATGCCGAGTTGCCGCCGCTGGCGGCGTGCGTGTTCAACGCCGGCGCCTTCGTGCGCGGGAGCGTGCTGGACCTGGACGTGGCCGAGGTCGAGCGGTGCTGGCGCATCGGCACGCTGGCCGGCTTCGCGGTCGGCCAAGCGGCGGCCCGCCGGATGGTGGCGGCGGGCGCGGGCACGATCCTGTTCACCGGGGCCACCGCCAGTTTGCGCGGCGGCGCCAATTTTTTGAACTTGGCGGCGCCCAAATTCGGCTTGCGCGCGACCGCCCAATCCTTCGCGCGGGAGCTGGGGCCCAAGGGCGTCCACGTCGCCCATATCCTAATCGACGGCCAGATCCTGTCCGACCGCTACCGACACTTGCTCGACGACCGCGGTCCCGACAGCCTGCTGGACCCCGAGGCCATCGCCGAAACCTACTGGCATCTGCACATCCAAGACCGCTCGGCCTGGACCCACGAGCTTGACCTGCGCCCCTGGGTGGAGCGGTTTTGAGCGGGGGCCGCTACGAACCGGTCATCGAGACCGGATACCGCCCCGGCGTGATCGGCCGCGTCGCGCAGCTGCATGCGGAGTATTACAGCCGGGCGGTCGGCTTCGGCCATGCCTTCGAGGCCAAGGTCGCCACCGAACTGGCGGATTTCTGCGGCCGTCTGGGCCGACCGGAAAACGAAATCTGGACCGTCTGCCTGGGCGGCGCCGTCCATGGCAGTCTGGCCATCGACGGCGAGGATTTGGGGGACGGCCGCGCCCATTTGCGCTGGTTCATCCTGGACGAGGCCACAAGGGGCCTGGGGCTCGGCCGCCGGCTGCTCGATCTGGCCGTGGCCCATTGCGATGCCCGTGGCGTCCAAGAAACCCACCTATGGACCTTCCAAGGCCTGGACGCCGCCCGTTACCTGTACGAACGGGCCGGCTTTGAGTTGGCCGACCAAGCCCCCGGCGAGACCTGGGGCCGCACCGTCGTAGAACAACGCTTCGTCCGGGCGCGGCGCGTTCCGAGGACGTCTGTACCCAAAAACGTCGTTGGCGACCGAGGCTTGGGATCGCAACCATGAGGGACTTACCGCCGACGCACGTACACCCCAAGCGCAACAAAACGATCAGCGGGACAAAACATAGCCGAGACGTTCTTTTAGACGGGCTCGACGAGCTGAAATGCCCTTATTGCTTTTCGGAGTTTGAGCACGGTCAAACGAAGTGCCGTGGTTGCTTGGCTGATATTCAATACGGCGCGACGGAGGGTGAAGCCAAAAACGCGGGCTGCGCATCTATGTTTGTAATATTTACATTCTTAACGATCATATTTGTTTTTGCCTCGCCGTATTATTCTGAAACAATTTCTCCTTTGTGGATGTGGATTCCTGCATTAATAATATCATCCGTATTTTATAGTCGGTCTTACAATCTTAAGAAAAAAAAGTATCAGAACACAATTCGGTTTTATACATTTCGCTATTATGAATAGGGATAGAAGCTTCGGGTAGTTTCGGGGACGTTTCGGGGACAGTATGTTGAACTCCCTCCGAAGAATGGTGGCCATGGCGCGCGTTCGGGAGTTCAATATACTGTCCCCGAAACCCCCGAAACCCCCGAAACCGATCACACGTCCAGGGTGATCGGCTCGGTGCCTTGGGCCGGTTTGGCGCAGCACAGCAGGGCTTGGTCCTCGCCGATCGGGGCGCCCGGCTGCTTGTCATAGGTGACCGAGCCCGCCGTCAAGGTCACGGCGCAGGAGCCGCAGCCGCCGTTGCGGCAGCCGAATTCGGGGGTCAGGCCCTGGGCTTCGGCCAGTTCCAGCAGGCTGCCGGCGCTGGGGGTCCAGACGGCGTCGGTGCCCGCCGCCGCGAAGCGCACCGGCACGTCGGCGTCGGCGGCGGGCGGCAGGGCCGGGGTGTCCGGCTGGTCGGGGCGCTGGGGCACGAAGCTGGCCGGGCCGAAGAATTCGTAATGGACCCGGGCCGGGGGCACGTCCAGCTCATACAGGCCCTGGACCATGTCGGCCATGAACTGGGACGGCCCGCAGACATAGAAGTCATAGGCGCCGAAGGGCAGCATGCGCGCGACCAGCGCCGGGGTCAGCCGGCCTTCGAAATGGTGGGTCCGCCCCAGCTCGTCCCCGGATCCGGGCCGGCTTAGGCCGACGCGCACCACCAAGGGCTCCAGCATGCCGTCAAGCTCCACCAGGTGTTGGCGGAAGGCCATCGACGCGCCGTCCCGGGCGCCATGGAAGAAATAGATCGGCCGCATGGTCCGGGTCCGCACCCCTTCCCGGGCGGCATGGTTCAACATGGCGATCATCGGGGTGATGCCGATGCCGGCCGACAGCAGCACGGCCGGCCTGGGGCTGTCCTCGTCCAGGGTGAAGGCGCCGCGCGGCGCCAGCGCCTTGAGGCTCGCCCCCTCGGTCAGGGCGTGGATGGCGGCGGAGCCGCCCTGGCCGTCCGCCTCCCGCTTGACGGTCAGGCGGTAGTAGTCCGGCGTCGGCGCATCGGAGACGGTATAGGTGCGGATCCGCTCCGCCCCATCGGCACCGGTCAGCTTCACGGTCAGGAACTGCCCCGGCTTGCCCGGGGCCAGGGCCGCACCGTCCGGAGCCTTCAAATAGACCGAGACCACATCCCGGGCCTCCGGCGTGATCGCGGCCACGGTCAGGTCCCGCCAGGTGTTGGCGGCTTCCCGGGCGGCGACGGTTTCAGCGGTCTGGCGCCAGTCGCCGGTGCGGGCGTTGAGCGGTGACGCCTCCAGCAGTTCGAACCGGGCCGGCACCGCCCGCGGCACGATCCGGGCCGCCTCGACCCGGAAGGTCAGCAACCGCTCGGCGCCGATGAAGGCGTCCACTTCCGGCCCGTCCCAGATCACCTCGGCGCGGCCGGTCAGATACAGCCCGTCGCCGGTCTGGAAATCGATCACCGTGATGCCGGCGCGCGGGTCCTTGAGCAGGTTGCCGAAGGTGTTGAAGAACTTGTTGCCGGAGAAGTCCGGGATGGTCAGGGTGCCGTCCTCCGCCACCCGGATGAAGCCTGGCTTGCCGCCCCGGTGGGAGACATCGATGCCTGAATAGGGCCGGTCGGCCTCCTCCGCGTAGCGGCTGGCGATGAACAGGGTGTCTGCATCCTCCAGGATGCGGGTGGCGCGGTCGTCCAGCCGGTCCAGATCGATCACCTGGCGAGGCGTGGCGCGGTCCGCCGCCAGATCACCGAAATCGAGCGTCCGGGCCTGGATGTATTGCGGGCAGTTGCCGAAGCTTTGCACCACGGCGATCTGGAAGCCGGTGCCATCGGGCGCGGTCACCTTGCCGTTCATGCGGTTGCGCCGCCGGGTGTGGAACTCGATGCCCAGCACCCCGATATCGGCGCCGTCGATCAGGTTGTCGGCCGCCGGATCGCCCGCGACCGGCCAGGTGGCGACGGTCAGGTGGTGCGGGTCCTGGGACGCGGCGAAGCCGGGTTCGCCCACCAGCATGCTGGCCCAAGGCCGGCCCCCGGCATCGACCGTGCCGACTACCAATTGCGGCAGCTGCGCGAAGAACTGGCGGTGCTGGTCCGGCATGAAATCGCGCAGCATGCGGCTGCCGATCTCGGCGATTTCGTCCACGGCGAATCCGGCCCGGCGTTGGGCTTCGATCTCACCGGCGTGGAAGGGGGCGATGGTCATGGCGGCTCTCCGGGGTGCGGGCGGCCCGCCCGGAGGGTGGGCGGGCCGCGGTAGGTGGCGCGGTAAGGCCGCGGGCGTAACCAGGGCGGCGGCGGGGGCGGGGGTGGGGCCGAAGCCGGGCAGGGCTTCGATCCGGGCCAGCCAGGCCTTGACGTTGGCATAGGCGCCCAAGTCCACATTCCCTTCCGGGGCATGGGCGATGTAACTGTAATTGGCGATGTCGGCGATGGTGGCCCGGTCGCCGACCAGCCAGTCCCGGCCGGCCAAGGCGGCATCGACCACCGCCAGATAGGCGTGAGCCTTGGCGATTGTGGCCTCGGGATCGGATGTGTTGCCGAACACGGTGATCAGCCGGGCGGTGCCGCAGCCCTCGACCAAGTCCTTGGTCGCCTTGGCCAGCCATTCCTGGATCTTGCCGCGCGCGGCCGGATCGGCCGGATACCAGGCCTGGGACGGATCATACTTCTCCGCCAGGTAGACCAGGATGGCGTTGGAGTCGGCCAGGCTGAGGTCACCATCGGTCAGGGACGGGACCTGGCCATAGGGGTTGATCTTCCGATAGCTGTCCGACTTGTGCTCGCCCTTAGCCAGGGCGACCTCGTGGACGGTGTGCTCCGTGCCCAGCAGGCTAAGGAACAGCCTGGCCCGGTGGGCGTGGCCGGATTTGGCGAAGTGGTAGAGGGTGATCATCGGGCGTTCCTTTGCAGGGGGCGCCGCGTGGCGCCTGATTGAACCGAACGATCGGTTAAATATCAGCGCCCAACCGATCGGTCAAATGGAATCTATGCGGTGACGGCGATGTGACCGGAGCCGATCCCCGGCTTAGCCCAGCAGCCGGTCGGGCAGGCGGCGAACGGTGCGGACGAACGGGCCCGCGTCGTCCAACCCTCGCGACAGCACGATCGCACCCTGCACGGCGATCACCGCATCTTCGGCCCGTTCCCGGGCCTGGTCGGCGGCAACGCCCTCGGCGATCAGCACATCGGCCAGCGCGTCCAACAGCGCCCAGAACCCCTGTTTCAGGCCATCGCCGAACAGGGCTTGGGCGTCCCCAATGCCGAACAGGTCCAACAGGCAGGACTGCCGGCCACCGCCATAGAACAGCATCAAGCCGTCGGCCATGCGGCGCAGCCGACTCCGGGCCGGGCCGGGGCCTTTCAGCGGCGCCAGCACCACGTCGCCGAACCGGGCATGGGCCGCCTGCAGCACCGCCCGCGCCATGTCTTCCTTGCCGCCGGGGAAGTAATGATACAGGGACGCCTTGCCCAAGCCGGTTGCTTCGGACAACCGCTTCAGGCTGGCGCCGTCGAACCCGTCCCGGCGGAACACGGCGGTCAGGCGGTCCAGGACTTCATCGCGGGAGATCAAGGGGGCGGGCATGGCGGGATCCAAAAATATACCGAACGTTCGGTATATATCCCGACCCCGGCCAGGCCCGCAACGCCCGTCCGGCCCGGGCGCGGCCGGCGCGGCCGGGGCTGTTCGAATGGATAATATTCAGCGGCCGTAAGCAGGGTTATATCGCCCCCGTAACGCGCATCCTCGTACCACACCGCCCCGCGCCCAAACCGGAGCCCCGCATGTCGATCCGCTCACAAATTCTGCTTATCGTCGCCATCCTGGGCCTGCTGCTGATCGCCATCACCGGCGTCCAGGTGGCCAGCGGCATCATGACCGTGCAGAAGGAGGACCGGGCCGAGCGGGTCAACACCCTGTCCGATTTGTTCGTGGCGGCGGCGGGCAACATGGCGGTCGAGCGCGGCACGACGGCCCTGGTACTGGGGCGCGGTGGGGATGCCACCCAAGCCCAGCGGGACACCATTGCCAACCGGCGCCAGGCCGCCAACGACAGCCTGGACCAGGCGTTGGCCCAGCTAGACGCCCTTGGCGGCGCCGAGGCCTTCCCGTCCCTGGACCCAGGCATGCTGGGCCGGCTGCAATCCTTGCGGGGCACGGTCGACAGCCTGCGCGGCCGCGTCGACACGGCCCTGGCCGCCGGTGACGTGGGCGGCGACACCGGGCTGCGCGGCGCCTGGTTCCCGGCGATCACCGATTTGATCATGGCGTCCGCCGCCATCCGCCAGGGTGCGGAGCGGGATGCCACGGTGGGTCTGCCGGGTGACATCGTCGCTGCGTTCGCGATCCGGGACGAGCTGTGGATCTGGGCCGAGTTCGCCGGGCGGGAGCGGGGCCGGTTCGCCGGGCTGATCTCGTCCCAGGATCCGCTGGACCCGGCGGTGCTGGGCCAGTTGCAGCGGTTCCGTGGCCGGATGGACGCCTCGATCGACCGGATCCTGCTGAACTACCAGGACCTGCCGGCGGCGGCGCAACGGTCCCTGGACGCGGCGATCGGCCTGAACACAGGCGCGTTCCGGGCGTTGCGGGACCAGGTCTATGCCGCCTACGCCACCGACCAGGTCTATCCGGTGACCGGCCAGCAATGGTTCGACGAGGCCACGGCGGTGATCGGCGCGGTGCTGGCCGCCGGCGGGGAGGTGCGCCAGTCGGTCGCCCAGGCGCTGGACGCGCAAATCAATCGCCAATGGGTCTTCGTGATGGTGGAGGTACTGCTGCTCGCGGTCGCGGTTGCCGCCATGGCGGGTGCCGCCTTCTATGCCCAGTACCGGGTCTACACCCCCCTGCGCGGGCTGCTGGACATCCTGGCTGAGTTGACCCGCGGCAATTTCCAAGTCTGGATCCCCGAGATCACCTCCAAGAACGAGGTTGGGGAGCTGGGCAAGGGCCTGTATCGGTTCAAGCAGGAAAGCCTGGAGAACCAGCGCTACCGGTCCGAGCAGGAGGCGTATCAACAACGGGTCGAGGCCGAGCAGCGTCAGTTGCTGCTGCAAGTGGCCGACGAGTTCGAAAGCGCCGTCGGCGGCATCGTCGATGCCCTGGCGTCCAGCTCCACCGATTTGGCGTCCACGGCCGGCGATGTCAGCGGGCTGGCCAGTGATACCGCCGACCGCAGCGCCACCGTGCGGGACAACGCCAATCACGCCGAAAGCGATGTGTCGATGGTGGCCGATGCCGCCCAGCAGTTGAACAGCGCCATCGCCGAGGTGATCGCGCGCCTGTCGGACACCACCCAGCAGGCCCAGAACGCCGCCGAGGAGGCGCGGGGGGCCGCCCGCCGCGTCGAGCGGTTGAACCAGAGTTCGGCCAAGATCCGGGACGTGGTCAAGCTGATCGCCGACATCGCTGAGCAGACCAACCTGCTGGCGCTGAACGCCACCATCGAGGCGGCTCGGGCGGGCGAGGCCGGCAAGGGCTTCGCCGTCGTCGCCCAGGAGGTCAAGAACCTGGCCAGCCAGACCCAGAAGGCCACCGGCGACATCACCGATCAAGTCAACGCCATGCTGACCGAGATCGGCGAAAGCGTCACGGCCGTGAACAGCATCCTGGTCGCGGTCGAATCCTCCACCGAGGCGATGACCGCCATCGCCTCCGCCGCCGAGGAGCAGGGGGCGGCGACCGATGAGATCGCAAGGGCGGTGTCCGAAGCGTCCGGCAAGATCCGTGCAGTGGTCCAGGAGATCGAGCAGGTCACCCAGGCCTCCACCTCCACCGGCGGGGCGACCACTCAACTGCGCGCGTCGGCCGAGGAACTGGCCCGCAACAGCGAGGTCCTGGGCACCGAGGCCACCCGTTTCCTGACCAAGATCCGGGAAGACAGGGCGGCCTAGAGCCGATCGGCAAATCCTCTAGGCTTGCTGCGCGCCCGCCGGCCGTGGAAGGATCGGCCCCAATCGGTTCGGGAGGGGTGCCGTGGATCCGGTGTTCATTTTCGTCAAATGCGAGCTTGGCAAGGCCTATGAGGTGGCGGCGGCGCTGGCCGACGAGGTCGATCAGGTGTCCGAGTGCTACTCGATCTCGGGCTCCTTCGACCTGTTGGTGAAGTGCTACCTGGAAAAGGGCGAGGATATCGGCCGGTTCGTCAATGAACGGGTCCATGCCATCCCGCATATCAAGGACACCCAGACGATCCTGACCTTCAACGCCTTCGACTGATCGGCGGGCGGGGTCAGGTCTTTTCGTTCGCCAGGCCGAACAGCGGCCGCAACAGCACCCCGCAGGACGAGCCGGCGAACCCCGCCACCAGCCACAACCAGCCATGCAGGCTGCCCGACGCGATGCCGGAATAATAGGCGCCGATGTTGCAGCCGAAGGCCAGGCGCGCGCCATAGCCCAGCATCAGCCCGCCGATCACCGCCGCCGCCAACTGCCGGGCCGGGATGTTCAGGCTGGGGTTGAAGCGCCCGGCCAGGCCGGAGGCCGTGAACGCGCCCAGGATGATGCCGAAATTCATGACCGACGTGATGTCGAACAGCACGCTTTGGTCCAGCTGGGTCGCCCGGCGGGCCCAATACTCCGCCTGGTCGATGGGCAGCCCGGCCAAATCGGCCGTCTTCGCCCCCCACAGCGCGAAGGCGGCCGTGATCCCCCAGGGCCGGCCAGCCAGATAGAGGGTGGCGAAGCTGAGGGCCGCCAGGCCCAGCGCGCCCCAGATCACCGGCCATGGGCCCTGCCACAGCCGGCGCCAGCCGGCCCAGGCCGCCGGCGGGTCACCCGCGATGCCGCCCCGCCGCCTGATCTCATACCAATAGCTTGCCAGGGCGATGGCGCCGAACACCGCCAGATTGGCCGCCAGCGCCGGCCACAGCCCCCAGCGATGCACCACGGAATAGAGGCCGAAGCCTGGTAACTCCAGCCACCAGCCCAGATGCAGGGTGCCGATCACCGATCCCACGCAGAAAAACACCAGGGTGATCACCATCCGGGTCGAGCCGCCGCCGATGGTGAACAGGGTGCCGCTGCCGCAGCCGCCGCCCAATTGCATGCCGATGCCGAAGATGAACGCGCCGACGATCACCGAGGTGCCGGCCGGCAGCACGAAGCCCGCGACCGGCGCGCCGAACAGGCTGCGCTCGGCCAGGGCCGGGAAGAACAGGCACACGGTCACCGCCAGCAGCAGCATCTGCGCCCGCAAGCCGCGCCCCCGGCCGGAGGAGATCATGTGCCGCCAGGCGGCGGTGAAGCCGAAGCTGGCATGATACAGCACCAGGCCGAACCCGGCCCCCACCATCAGCAACAGCACCTGCCGGGTATCGACGGTCTGGCCGGTGACCGCCGCCAGCACACCGAACAGGCCGATCCCGGCGCCGACCACCGGCCAGTCGATCCGGCGGTCCGGCGGGGGCGGTTCGGTTTGGGCATCGTGGCGGGCCAGGGCGGCGTCGGTCATGGCGGCTGACAACTGCGTGAGGGGGCGGGAGGGTACGGGAAATTGCTGCAATCGTAACGGGCGATCGGCTCTGCTTGGAAGGGGCCAGCGCAGTTCCCGGGGCCTGAGATGTTGCGCGGGCGAGATGATTGCGATAGCGCAATGCCGTGTTCGTGGTTTGAGCGCCCATTGTCGGTAATCATTCGGTCAGGAATTCACGTTACTGTGACATTGGCTCTTGCCATGAAATAGTCTGGATTGGTTCGCATCGCCGCCCATAATCCGGTGCTTAGTCGCCGCTCTGGGCGCACTTCGGGGAACACCGAAGGATGCGGGTCCGTTCTGGGCTTTTTACAAGAAGAGTTCCAAGCTTTATTCCCCTGGCTCAAGTCACCGGCCGCTCATGCGGCGCGGGTCCCCGGGCCGATGACCGGCAACGGTATCGGCCTTCAGCGTTGGATCATCACGGGTTCGGAACAGATCAGGAGTTAGACGGTGCTGCGCGATATTCTCGGTTTGGGTGTGACGACGGAAAGTGCCGAGGCGGTCCGTCACTTGGAAGCGACGGTCGATCACTTTCTGGCGCACAGCGCCGAGACACCGACCCATCTGGCCGCCTGCCTGGCCGCCGATCCGGAGCTGGTCATGGGCCACTGCGCCAAGGGCTTCTTCATGAAGCTGCTGGCCCGCAACGAGCTGGCGCCGGTGGCCTGCCAGGCCCTGGCCCAAGCCAAGGCCGGGCTGGAGACGCGCGGCGGCACACGGCGGGAGCGTGACTACGTCCGGGCGTTGGAGCGGCTGGTGGTCGATGACATGACCGGAGCCGCCGAGCAACTGGACCGGATCCTGGACGACTCACCCACCGACGCGCTGGCGATCAAGATCAACCACGGCATCCAGTTCATGCTGGGGCGCAATTACGGCATGCGCCAAACCTTGGAGCGGGTGCTGTCCTCCTGGTCCGATGATCTGCCGTGCGCGGGTTACGTCTATGGCTGTTACGCCTTCGCGCTGGAGGAAACCGGCGATTACTCCAAGTCGGAGGAGATCGGCCGGCGCGGTGTCGCCTTGCAGCCCAACGATGTCTGGGGCAGCCACGCGGTCGCTCATGTGCTGGAAATGGTCGGCGATCCCCGGGGCGGCATCCGCTGGCTGGCCGAGAATTCCGGCCAGTTGAAGGGCTGCAACAATTTCGCCTTCCACGTCCATTGGCACAAGGCGTTGTTCCACCTGGAGCTGAACGAGCGCGACGCGGCGCTGGAGTTGTATGACCAGCGGATCCGCGCCGACCGGACCGACGATTTCCGCGACATCGCCAATGCCGCCTCCCTGTTGTTCCGGCTGGAGGTCGATGGGGTCGATATCGGTGACCGCTGGTGTGAGTTGGCCGATTTGGCCCAGAAGCACATCGGCGACCACGCCCTGGTCTTCGCCGACACCCACTACCTGCTGTCGCTCACCGGGGCCGGCCGCCATGACCAGGCCCGGGCCATGATCGACAGCATGCGCCACTTCGCCGAGACCAGCGAATGCTGTGAGGCGCGGGTGGCCCGCAAGGTGGGCCTGCAGCTGGCCGAAGCCATCTACCGCATGCGCGCGGGCCAACCGTCCCTGGCGGTGGACCGGCTGATGCCCCTGCGCAAGGACGTGCAGGTGATCGGCGGCAGCCACGCCCAGCGGGACGTGTTCAACCAATTGCTGATCGAGGCGGCGATCGCCGCCGGCCGCACCGACGAGGCCCGGCAGTTGCTGGCCGAGCGCATTGACGGCCGGCCGTCGAACAGCTGGGGCTGGCGGCGTATGGCGCGCCTGTTGGGCGCCATCGGCGACCAGCCCGGGCTGGAGAAGGCCAACCAGCAATTGCAGGCCCTGCCCCTGCGCGCCGCGTAAGGGCAAACGCGCCGCCGGGCGCCATTTCGTGCTTGGCGCCGGGGCGGTTTCCGGCTTACCGGTTGGGGCATGAAACCGACCCGCCCCGACCATGCCCCGCCGCCGGACGCCGACGCGCGCCGGGCGTTGGCGCCCGTGATCTGCTACCCCCATGACCAGGCGCCGCCGGTGGACCTGCCGGCCCTCAAAGCGCGCCGGCACGGTGCGATCCCTGTGGCGACCGTCACCGTGCCGCCGCGGGAGGCCGCCTGCGCCCGGGTCGCGGCCGGTCAGATCTTCCGGATCCGCAGCGTCGATGGCCCGCAGGTGGGCGATCTGAACCTATGGCGGGCCGATGACCTGGCCGAACGGTTCTATTCCGGCAAGACCCGGGCGCTGCACGGCACCCATGTCAGCACCGGCGACCGGCTGTGGTCGAGCTTTCCGTGGCTGCGGCCGATGGCGACGATCACCGATGACAGCCTGGACTGGTATGGCCATGACGCCGATGGCGGCTCGGTCCATGACGTGATCGGCACCCGCTGCGATCCCTATACCGGTCGGTTGCTGTCCGGCACCGATTACCACCATTGCTGCCATTCCAACCTGACCCGGGCCCTGGCCGGGTTCACCGGCCTGCCCTTGGCCGAGGCCGAAGGCCATGTCCACGATGTGCTGAACGTGTTCATGCTGACTGGCTTCACCCGGGACACGGGCCAATACTTCATGAAGGCCAGCCCGGTTCGCCCGGGCGACTATCTGGAATTCGTGGCCGAGCTGGATTTGATCCTGGGCCTGTCCGCCTGCCCGGGCGGCGATTGCGGTTCGGAGCATTCCAGCGATGTGGCGCCCTGTTTCCCGCTGCAGATCGAGATCCTGGACCCGGGCCCGGACGCCCCGGCCTGGACCCAGCCGGCCCCCAACGCCTATGACCGCAGCCACGGCGCGTGACGCGCCGCCGCCCGGGACCCGTTACTCCGCCGGCATGGGGTGGGCGCCGGCCGGCCGCGGGGCCGGGGCCTGCTGGCCGGGGGTGGTCTCCGACGCCGGCGGTGCCGGCTTTTTCAGCCATGGCCGCTTCTTGAAATAGGCGACCACATAGGCCAGCACGATCAGGGTGGCCATGCCGGCGATGTTCAGGGCCGCCACCCACAGCTGGCTCGGCCGATCCTCACCCACGGTTTCAACCGTCTGGTCCAACAGGATGCCGCCGATGCGCGACAACACGATCGAGGCCAGGAAGGTGGGCAGCGCCTGCTGGCCAACCTTGACGATTGGCCGGAACAGTTTAGCGTTCAAGACCTGCTCATGGCCGCGCAGCAAGCACACGGTGATGTAGGCCAGGCACAGGAAGTGGATGTAGCGCAACAGGCCGAACTGGGTCTTGGACCGCAAGCTGTCCTCGAAACTGCCCGGGCCGTTGGGCAGCCAGATCGCGGTGCGGATCTCCTGGAAGATCTCGACATTGCGGTAGATCATCCAGAAGTTCAGCGGGATGGAGGCAACCACGAACGCCACCGCGCCCCAGAACAGCACCGGGTGGAAACCGGGCGCCTTGATCCAGCCGATCGCGATCGCGAAACCGGTGAAGAACAGCAATTGCCAGGCGAACGGGTTGAAGAACCAGCCCCGATCGGACCAGGGTTCCGCCGACGGGTTCAGGTTGATCACGAAGAAGTTGATCAGATACAGCCCGACCACGAAAGCAATAGCCAGTTTCGGGTCCCGCCTGGCCAGCAACACCACCACCGGCATCAGCGCCAGGGCCCCCATATACATGGGCAGGATGTCGAACAGGTTCGGCACGTAGGTCAGCGTCATGTAATGGAACAGGGCGCGACCGGTCTCGTCGAAGAAGTATTGAAGGTTCAGCTGGGTGACATAATTGCGGGTGTCGAACACCTCCGTCGACATGGCGACGATCATGGCAATGACGATGAACAAGCCCAGATGGCAGTACCACAACTGCCAGATCCTGTAGGCGACCCGCGCCGTTCCGGTCCAAAAGCCCAGGCGGGAGAACGTGCCGCCAAAGGCGATCGCCGCCGCGAAGCCGGAGCAGAACACGAACATCTCGGTCGCGTCCGACCATCCGAACCGGGCCGGGATGTACAGGTTCCACGTGTTGCCCGGCATATGGGCGATGAAGATGATCAGCATCGCCACGCCCCGGAAGAAATCCAGGCGCGGGTCGCGTGGGCGGGGGGCGGCGACGGTTCCGGTCATGGCGGTGAATGAACCCGTTTGCAAAAAGAACATCCAGGGTGCCTATGCCCGCCGGTCATGGCCGAAACGGGGCATAGGCGCCTTATGAAACCAATTCCAACGCCGGGTATACCACATTTCCGGCATCACGCCTGGTCACGCCGACTTCAGCTCGGCGACGAAGCCGGTCAGGGCGTGGCGCAGGTCCCCCAATGAGCCGGACATGGATTGGGCGTTGGTGTTGACGTCCGCGGCCACCCGGGTGGTGCCCTCGCTGACTTGGGACAGTTCGGTCAGGCTGGCATTGACCTGGGCGGTGGCCTCGCTGGCCGCGCTGGCGTTCTGGCTGATCTCGCCGGTGGCGACGGACTGTTCCTCCACCGCCGCGGCGATCGAGGCGCTGACCTCGCTGATCTGCTCGACCGACTGGGCGATGGTGTTGATCGCCTCGACCGACTGATCGGTCAGTTCCTGGATCTGGGTGATCTTGGCCGAGATCTCGCCGGTGGCGTTGGCGGTCTGGCTGGCCAGGCTCTTGACCTCGGTCGCCACCACCGCGAAGCCCTTGCCGGCCTCCCCGGCGCGGGCTGCCTCGATGGTGGCGTTCAGCGCCAACAGGTTGGTCTGCTCGGCGATGCCGGAGATCAGGGAGATGATCTCGCCGATGTCCTGGGCTGCGGTGCTCAGTTCGGTGACCAGCCCGGCGGTGTCCCGGGTGCGGGTCCGCACCGCGTCGGCCATGGTCGAGGCCTGGCTGACCTGGCCGGCGATTTCCCGGATCGAGGCCGACAACTCCTCCGCCGATGCCGCCACCGACTGGACATTGGTGGCCGAGGTGTGCGCGTTATCGGCGGCGACCCCGGCCTGGCGCAGGGCAATGCCGGCGGCGTCGTCCAATTCGCCCGCCGTGCTGTTCAGGGCGACGGAGGAATCCGCCATGCGGCCCGCGAGGCCCAGCACCTGATCTTCGAACCGGCTGCCCATATCGGCCAGTTTCCGGTCGTAGGTGCGCTTTTCCTCCTCCAGATAGATGCCGATGACCAAGTCCAGATCCAGCATCAGCGCCTTGGTCAGCGCCGCCTGCAGCGCCGGCAAGTCCCGGGC
>CAYNRD010000002.1:0-19153 GCA_964399515.1 uncultured Mycobacteriaceae bacterium
CCGCCCGCGCGCCCGGCGGCCTCGATCCCGGCCATCATCGCCGCCAGGCGAACGGCGCCAATGCTGCTGGCGGCGGACCGAACCCGGTGCGCGATCTCGGCCAGGGCGGTGCCGCCGCCAGCCTCCTGGGCAGCGCGCATCGCAGGCACGGCCTCCCGCGCCATGGCCACGGTCCGATCGACGAAGGTGGCCATGCGCCCGGCATCGTCCCCCAACACAGCACCCAGCACCGACCGGTCCAGCGCGGGGTCGGCGGGCGCGGCGATGGCACCGGCCCGCGGCGGGGCCGCCGCATCGCCGCCCGACGCCAGCCATTTTTCCAGCACCGCCCCCAACAGCGCCCGGTCGATCGGCTTGGACAGGAAGTCGTTCATGCCAGCGGCCAGGCAGCGGCGCTGTTCCTCGTCACCGCGGCTGGCGGTCAGGGCCACCACGGGCACCGCCCCGCCCCCGTCGCCCCGGGCCCGCAACGCGCTGGTCAGGGCATAGCCGTCCATGACCGGCATGTGGCAGTCGGTCAGCACCAGATCGTGGCGGGCGGGATCGAACAGCGCCAGCGCCTCCGCCCCGTTGGCGGCCAACACCGCCTCATGGCCCAGCTTGCGCAGCATGCGCAGGATCAGTTCCTGATTGATCTCGCTGTCTTCGACCACCAGGATCGTCGCCATTGTCCGCTCCAGTTCACCGCCGCCTTGTGTCCAGCCCCCGTCGCGGGATTGTTATGGCGAAAACGCGGCAAGATCCGTTATTGCCCTGACCCGTGATGACCCGTGATCGCGGCCGGGGACCCCGCGCCGTGGCACGCCATGGCCGGGAGGGTTGATTAGCCCACCCCCGCCACGACGGAGAAGGGATCATGAAGCAACATTCCGGGCTGATGCGCTATCTGCCCATTTATGGGCGGTTGCCCCGGCAGATCACCTTCTGGGTGTTCGTGGCGATCATGGTCGCGGAGGTGGTGATCCTGGTCCCGTCGGTGTTCACGTACGAGAACAACGCGCTCCGCGACCTGCGGCAGAATGGCGCCGGCGCCGTCTCGGCCGCCCTGCAATCGTCCGCCCCCACCTATGGCCCGCCGGCGCCCGAGACGCTGACCATCGCGTCGAACGTGCTGACCACGGTGGCCGGGGCCGCGATCTTCACCGAGGACGGGCGGCTGTTGGATCAGATCGGCGAACGGCGCCGGTTCGGTTTGGATGAAGTGCTGGCCGCCGGTGATGGCGGCATTTACGCCGGCCCGCCGGACGAGCGCCGCTCCCGCTATGAGGTGGTGCAGGAGATCACCATCGACGGCACGCCGATCCTGGCCGTCGTGCGCATGGATTCGTCCCACGTCATCGACGAGATGATGCAGTTCGTGATCCGGATCACCCTGATCGTGCTGTTCCTGTCGGCGTCGGTGTCGCTCGCCACCATGGTGGTGCTGAACCGGTTGGTGATCGGGCCGCTGTTCGATCTGCGCGACCGGCTGGACGCGGCCCGGCGCAACCCGGAAAACGCCACCGCCTACCGGTCCCGGGCCCGGTACGACAACGAACTGGATGACGTGAGCGCCAGCATCAACCAGATGCTGGAATCGGTCAGTCTGCTCCACCGGGAACAGCTGGGCATGCTGGGCGCGATGATCAACGAAACCGCGACCGCCGCCTTGGCCTATGACCAGTCGGGCACGCTGATCTACGCCAATGAGGCCTGCATCCGGCTGTGGGGGGCCGAAACATTGAAGGAACTGCGGTCCGCTGGCGGGCCACAATTCGCCGATACCGAGGATCCGGGGCGCCGCTCTCGCCTGCCGAACTTCATCGACCGGCAGTTCCGCGGCGAGTCCCTGATGATCCGCCGGGACGGGTCGCTGGTGCCGTGCCTGATCTCCGCCGGTACGCTGACCGATGACGACGGCGCGGTGGTCCGGGCCCATGCCACGATCACCGACCTGACCCCGATCCGGAAGGCCGAACAGGCCCTGCACGGCGCCATCGAGTCGATCTCGGAGGGCTTCTCCATGTTCGACCCCCAGGGGCGCCTGGTGAAATGGAACCACCGGGCGGAGCGGATCGCCTCGGCGGTCGGCAAGCCATTGCATGTCGGCCTGCCCTATCGGGATCTGTTGGAAAGCGCGATGCGGGCGATGCGGCCCGACATGTCCCAACAGGAGGTGGACGCCTTCATGGAGGCCCGCCTGTCAAAGCACTTCGACGGCGACCGCGGGTTCACCATGAAGTTGGACCAGGACACCTGGCTGCAGGTGTCCGAGGCCGCCATGGACGACGGCGGCACCGTGCACATTCTGACCGACATTTCCGACCTGAAGCGGCGGGACATCGAACTGGCGCGGCTGGTCGGCGAGTTGGAGGTGGCCCGGGACCAGGCCTTGCGCGCCAGCCAGGCGAAATCGGAGTTCCTGGCCAATATGAGCCATGAGCTGCGCACGCCCTTGAACGCCATCATCGGCTACAGCCAGCTCTTGCAGGACGACCTGGAGGATATGAACCCCGACGAGGTCCAGCCCGATTTGAAGCGGATCGAAAGCGCGGGCCAGCATCTGTTGGGGCTGATCAATTCGATCCTGGATTTGTCGAAGATCGAAGCCGGCAAGATGGAGGTGCATATCGAGGCGTTCCCGCCCCAGGACCTGATCGACGACGCGGTGACGCTGGTCGCGCCGCTGATCGAAAAGAACGCCAACCGCCTGGTGGTGTCGGTGGCCGACGGCCTGCCGGACATGCGCTCGGACCGCACCAAGCTGCGTCAGACCCTGGTCAATCTGGTCGGCAACGCGGCCAAGTTCACCCAGTCCGGCACTGTGACCCTGGAGGTGTCGCCCGTCACCGGCGCGGATGGGCCGATGATCGCATTCTCGGTCCGCGACACCGGCATCGGCATGAGCGAGGCGCAGGTCGGCCGGCTGTTCAAACCGTTCGTGCAGGCGGATTCCTCCACCACCCGGGAGTTTGGCGGCACCGGCCTGGGGCTGGCGATCACCAAGCACTACGCCGAGTTGCTGGGCGGCGGCATCGGCGTGACCAGCGTCCTGGGCGAAGGCAGCACCTTCGTGATGACGGGGCCCGCCAACCCCCCCGGGCCCACCCCCCCCCCACCCGCCGCCGCCGCCCCCACGGCCGTGGCGGAGGCGGCGGCTCCCACGCCCCTGCCGGCGCCGGCACCGGTCCAGCAGGTCCAGACCGTGCTGATCATCGATGACGACCCGGTGTTCCGGGGCGCCCTGGCCGAGGATCTGCGCGCTGAGGGCTATCGGGTGTTAGAAGCGCGCGGCGGCCGGGAAGGCTTGGACATGGCCTTCGAGCATCGGCCCAGCAGCATCGTGCTGGACATCGTCATGCCCGATCTGGAGGGGTGGTCGGTGCTCAAGGAACTGAAATCCGATGCCCGGACCGAGCAGATCCCGGTGGTGTTGGCGACCGTGATGGCATCCAAGGACCTGGCCGAGGCGTTGGGCGCGACCGATGTGTTGTCCAAGCCGATCGACCGGCAAAGCCTGATCGACTTGCTGTCCCGGCATCTGCGCGCGGGTTCGGGCGGTGAGATCCTGGTGGTCGATGACGACCCAGCGACCCGGGAGTTGCTGTCGAGGGAGTTGGGCCGGGCCGGCTGGCGGGTGGCCGAGGCCACCAACGGCCGCGAGGCGGTGGCGATGCTGGAGCACCGCCGGCCCATGGCAATCCTGCTGGATCTGATGATGCCGACCATGAACGGCTTCCAGTTCCTGGACGCGATCCGCGACCGGCCAGACCGCACCGACATCCCGGTGGTTGTGCTGACCGCTAAGGACCTGAGCCAGGAAGAAGCCAATTGGATCTCCGATCGGGCCCGGCATGTGTTCCAGAAGGGCACCTATGACCGGGGGGATCTGATCCGGTTCGTCCGGGCGACCCTGGACCAGGCGGCGTGAGGGACAGCACCGGAGATGAGCACGCTGTTGATCGTCGAGGATAATGAGATGAACCGGGACATGCTGTCCCGGCGCTTGGCCCGCAAGGGCTACACGATCGAGATCGCGGTGGACGGCGAGGAGGGCATGGCCAAGGCGGCCGACCTGCTGCCGGACCTGATCCTGATGGATATGAGCCTGCCCAAGGTCGATGGGTGGGAGGCCACCCGGCGCCTGAAGGCGGCCCCCGCCACGGCCGCGATCCCGATCATCGCCCTGACCGCCCCCGCCATGACAGGCGACCGGGACGCGGCGCTCGCCGCCGGCTGCGACGACTACGACAACAAGCCGGTCGATCTGCCGCGCCTGTTGGGCAAGATCACGGCCCTATTGCCTGGATCATGACAAGTGCCGGAAGTGGATGGTAAGATTTTCAACCCTTAACCCCCATCCACATACGGGTTCTTGCCCTTGCGCAGGGAGATGCGCAGGGGCACGCCGTCGAGCCCGAAGGCCTCCCGCAAGCCGTTGGTCAGGTAACGCAGGTAGCTGTCCGGCAGCGCGTCGGGCCGGGTGGTGAACAGGGCGTAGGTCGGCGGCCGGCTCTTGATCTGGGTGATGTAGCGGATTTTCAGGCGCCGGCCCGAGACGGCCGGCGGCGGGTGCGCCTCCAGCATGCCGGCCAGCCAGCGGTTCAACGGGCCGGTGCCGATGCGGGTGGTCCAAATCCGGTAGATCGCCAGCACCTGGTCCATCAGCCTGTCCAGACCCCGGCCCTTCAGGGCCGAAATCGGCACGAAGGGCACACCCTTCAGTTGCGCCAATTGGTGCTCCAGCTTGTGGCGCAGATCGGCGATCACCCGTTGGGGCTGGTCAATCCGGTCCCATTTGTTCACCGCCACGACCATCGCCCGGCCCTCATCGGCGATGTGCCGGGCGATGGTCAGGTCCTGGCGGTCCAGCACCGCGTCCGCGTCCAGCACCAAGACCGTCACCTGGGCCATACGGATCGCATACAGGGTGTCTTGGACGCTCATCCGCTCGATGCGGTCCTCGATCCGCGCCTTCTTGCGCATGCCGGCGGTGTCGACGAGGGTGAAGTCACGGCCGCCATAGGTCCAGCCAACCTGGATCGCGTCCCGGGTGACGCCCGGTTCCGGGCCGGTCATCACCCGGTCCTGGCCCAGCACCGCGTTGACCAAAGTCGACTTGCCCACATTGGGCCGCCCGACGATGGCCAGTTGGATGGTGCGGCCATCGTCATCGCTGCCGATCGCCTCGGGGTCAGTCTCTTCGGGCAACGCGCCCTCGGCGTCGGCGGGGTCCGCGTCGGCGGCCGGAGTCCCCGCATCGGCCATCGCCGCCTTCAGGATCTCATACAGGTCGTCCAACCCTTGGCCGTGCTCGGCCGAAACGCCGATCGGCGCGCCCAGGCCCAGGCCCCAGGCCTCATGCAAGCCCGCCTCGGCTGCCTGGCCCTCGCATTTGTTGACCAGCAACCGGCAAGGCCGGTCCAGGCGCCGCAGCCAATCCGCGAAATGCCGGTCCAGGCCGGTCACGCCGGCACGGCCGTCGGTGACCATCAGGATCAGGTCAGCGTCGCCGACCGCCTGTTCGGTTTGCCGGCGCATGCGGCCTTCGATGCTGTCGTCGAACGCCTCTTCCAGCCCGGCGGTGTCGATCAGGGTGAAGGCCAGATCGAACAATTTGGCCGGCGCCATCCGCCGGTCCCGGGTCACGCCCGGCCGATCATCGACAATCGCCAAGCGTTTGCCGGCCAGGCGGTTGAACAGGGTCGATTTGCCGACATTGGGTCGGCCGATGATGGCGACCGTGAACGCCACGCGCCCGATCTACCTGTACGCGGTCACCGTGCCGTCATCCGACAACACGTACAGGACCTCGTTTACCACCACCGGCGGCAGGTTGGCATCCTCCTCCAGCTCGAAGGCGCCGAAGATGTTGCCGTTCAACGGCCACACACCCACGCCCCGGCCATGGGAGCCCACGAACATCAGAACCCCGCCGGCCATGACTGGCCCCGACCAGACGATCGGGTCTTCCCGCTCTTCCTCGTCCTCGAAGCTGGGCAGTTGGGCCACCCAGCGGATGGCGCCGGTGGCCCGGGCCAGGGCGACGACCTCGTTGTTGTTGGTCAGCACATACACGAAATCATTCGCCACCCAGGGGGTTTGAATGCCGCCGATCTCCTGCTCCCACCGGCGGACGCCGGTGCGGATGTCGATCGCCGCCATCCGGCCGGAATGGCTGATCGCGTAGACCAGGTCGCCATCGATGACCGGATGGGCGGTGATGTCGGCCAGCCCGGCCAAGGCGCCGAACCGACGTACGGCGGCCAAGCTGTCATTCCACAACGGTCGGCCCGATTCAGGTCGCAGGGCGTACACCTCGCCCGAGGAGTAGGCGACCACCACCACATCCTCGGCCACCGCCGGGGTGGCGGCGCCCAGCACGCCGGTGGTCTCCAACAGCCCGCTGTGGCGCCACAGCAAACTGCCATCGACGGTGTTCATGACCTGCAATTCGTTTTCAACCGTGACCACGAACAACCGGCCGTTCAACACCGTAGGCGCCGCCCGGATCGGCACGCCCAACTCCCGCCGCCAAATCAGGCCGCCATTGGCCGGATCCAGGCTCAACACCTCGCCAAAGCCGGTGGTCACGAACAGCCGGCCGTCCTCCACCGCGATCCCGCCGCCCAGGGGCAGGGAGTCTTCCTCCGGCGTGGCGACCCGGACCCGCCACAACCGTTCGCCCGTTTCCGCGTTCAACACCGCCAGATTGCCGACGGCGTCCTTGGCGTATACCCGGCCGTCGGCCAGGATCGGCGGCGACAGCAGCCGCGCGCCCCGCTCGGCCCCGCGCCCGACCCGGCGCTGCCAAATCTCGCCCACCGGGTAGGTGATCGCCACATTGCCGGTGTTCCGGCGCACCCCGCCGCCCACCTGGCGCCAATCGGTGTTGATCTGGGCATCGGGTACGGTGACCTGCACGCCGGCGATCTCCAGATCGGGGGACAGGTCCTGGGCCAGTTCCAAGACCGAGATGCGCTCGGGCCCGGTGTTGCGGGTTTCGGCCAGGATGGCGTCGGCGGTTTCGTCGCCTTCGGCGCCCTCCTCCCGCGCTTCCCGGAACCGGTCCCGAATGGTGTCGCACGCCGCCAGCGCCAAAAGTGCCGCCAGCGCCATGGCCCGCATGGCCCGGCCCCGGGGCCGCGTCGCAACGGCAGTGCCGCTCATGGCGCCAGGCTGTCCAACAGGGTGGAGGCGCGGCTGCGGATCGCCTGGGGCGCCTCCGGGGTGCCGTGCAGGGCAGCCAACACCGACCGGGCCCGGTCCCAATCCCCGGCCTTGATGGCGATCATCCCGTCCAGTTCCTGGGCCGGATACCGCCAAACCGAACTGGCGTCCAACAACGGCGCCAGCTCGGCCGACAATTGTTCGGGCGGGGTGTTGGGGTCATCCAGGCCGTTCAGAACCGCCAGATACCGGGCCAGTTCCCGCCAGGCCGGGCTGGGGCCGCCATCGGCGAACAATTCCCGATACAGGTCCGCCGCCTCGGCCGCGGCGCCGTCGCTGGCCTGGGCACTGGCCAGGGCGAAGCGGGCCAGCCACTGGTACCGAGCATCGGTTTGCCCGGTGACCGCCTCCAACAAGGCGAGCGCGCCCTGGGCGGGGCCGGCGGTGTCGGCCCGGGCCGCGGCCACGCTGGTCTCGAACGCGGCGACGATGGCTTCGGTGTTCTGTTCGCGGGCCAATTGCTGGCTGTCGCGCCACCATACGGCGCCGGCGGTGCTGGCGATCGCCGTGATCACCACGGCCGCGATCCACGGGCCGTAGCGCTTGGCGTTCCGCTTCAGCGTCTCCTGCTGCAGCGCTTCATCGACTTCCCGAAAAATCTCAGACATGCGGTCTCGAACGGGTTCTCCTTGGGGGCATGGCCGCCATGGATGCCAGGGCTGGCGCCGATGCACAAGCACCGCCGGCACCCGGTCACGGCAGGGCGTAGTCGCTTGGAAAGATCGTGTCCTTGACCACGCAATCGGCGACCACGGCGCCTTCCAGGTCGCTGTCGGTGAAATCGGTGCCGGTCAGGTCGGCGGTGGTGAAATCCGCCTCGCTGCAGTTGCACGCCACCAGCTTGGCATGGCTCAGGTCCGCGCCGACCAGCTTGGCCTCGGCCAAATTGGCCGGCCAGAACCGGCCGGTCGGCTTGCCCTCGCCGTCCTGAATCTCCACCGGCGCCAGGCTGACCCGGCTTAGATTGGCCCGGGCCAGCCGCGCACCCCGCAGGCAGGACCCGTCCATGACCGACCGGGTCAGGTCGGCCTTGGTCATGTCCACCTCGGTCAGGTCCGCCATCAGGAACCGGGAGTTGGTCAGCTTCGAGCCGGTCAGCTTCGCCGCCCGCAGGCTGGCGCCGGACAGGTTCACATTGCTGAAATTGATGTTGCACAGATCCGCGTTATCCAGATTGGCGCGGATGCCCTTCAGGCCATTGCTGTCGATCCACAGCGCGTGGTCGGCCAGGATGTCCTGGATCTTGGTGGGCAAGCTTTCCGGGGTCAGCAGCACATTGGCGCCGTCCAGCCGGGTGGCGGACAGGTCCACGCCCATCAGGTCGACCTCGGACAAATCGGCATGGCTCAAATCGGTGCCGTGCAGATTGGCCCCTTTCAGCACCGCCCCCGCCAGGTTGCACTTTTTCATGTCGGCGCCCGACAGGTCGGCGCCCGACAGGTCGGCCCCGGCCAGGATGGCCCTTTCCATCTTGGCGTTGGCGAATTTGCACTCCTGCAACTGGGCGCCGGTCAGGTCGGCCCCCACCATGGAGGATTTGCCCAGATTGGCCCGGTTCAAGTTGGCGTTCTTCAGGTCGGCGTGGTCCAGGGCGGCGTGGCCCAGATCCGCCGCGATCAAGGACAGGCCCTGGTCGGCGGTGGCACTGATCAGGGCACCTTCACGCAGATCCACCCCTTCCAGATTGGCGCCGGTCAGCTTGGCCCCCTTCAGCAGCGCGCCGCGCAAATCGGCCTCGGCCAGGTTGGCGCGGGTCAGCTTGGCCCTTTGCAGATCGGCGGCGAACAGGTCCGCGTGGTCCAGATGGGCGCCGGTCAGGTTGCACTTCGACAGCCGGGTGCCGGACAGCTTGGCATGGCTCAGATTGACGCCGGGCAGATTGACCGCCGAGAGGTCCTGCATGGCCAGATTGGCCCGGCGGCCGGCCGGGTTGCGCTTAAGCCATTTGTCATGATCGGCGAGAAGTTTCACGATCTCGCTGGGTGTCAGTGCCAAGCCCGGGGTCCCACGGCTGATGATCCCGGCGGGGATGCCGGGCCGATTCCCACGTCTTCCATGCGTTTAACGCCCCGCCCGGCAAAGATCCAGTTAACGGCGGCGGCGGCTCGGGCCCACAGGCGGCGTGTGACCCGGCAAGCGCCTGTCGGGCATCTTTTGGTCCTGCCGCCGTAAAGCCCCGACATCAATCCTATCGAACAGGCCTTCGCCAAGCTCAAACACTGGATGCGCAAACCAGCCGCACGCAGCCGCCATACGCTGTGGCGCACCGTCGGCCCAGTCCTCGACCGCTTCGCTCCACAAGAGCGCGCGCAAACCACCTCAAAAAAACGCCGGATACGCGTTGCGTCAACACCTGAACCGCTTTAGCCGACGATCCCGCCAACGAGCGATCCGGCCCCGTAGGTGGCTGCCATCGCCACGGCCCCCCAGACGACCGTTCTCACCATGGCGGGCACCATCGGCGCGCCCCCGGTCCAGGCCCCAAGCGCGCCGAGGGCCAGAAGTGCGACCAATGTTGCGCCGAGAACAGACGGCACGACGAACCCCGTGGATGCAAGGGACGCCGCGGCGACCGGCAGCAATCCGGCCGCGGCGAAGGCCAACCCGGATGCCAGCGCGGCACGCCGGGGGCTTGCCGAATGCAGGTCGAGCAAGCCAACCTCATCCCGAAGATGCGCTTGGAGCGCGTCGTTGTGGGTCAGTTCCTGGGCGACCTGTGCGGCCGTTGCGCGGCTCAAGCCGCGTTCGCGATAGATCGCCGCCATCTCCTCAAGCTCACCCTCCGGATCGTTTTTGAGCGCGCGCTTCTCCCGCATGATCTCCGCACGCTCGATATCCGCCTGCGAAGACACCGATATGTACTCACTCGCGGCAATCGACATGGCACCGGCGACCAGCCCGGCCACGCCGGTGGCCAGCACCACGCCCTCGCTCGAAACCGCAGCCGCGACGCCGAGCAGCAGGGACGAAATCGACACGATGCCGTCGGTCGCGCCGAGCACGGCGGCGCGCAGCCAATGGCTGCGGCCGAGACGATGCGGATCCTCGGGATGGGTCGCTGCGAAGGTCTCATCCATGGGGCGCTCTTCGCCTGGGATCGTCAGCTGGCCATGGCAGCGGGGTCGGGCTGGTTCGGCGTCACCCCGCCAGCCGAGCCTCTGGTCATCGTGTACGCCATCACTCAGCCGCCTGGGTGTTTCGTGCCGGCAACGCGTCGACAAGCCGCCCGGCCTCCCCACGGCGGCGCTGGAGCGCAAGAGCGCCAGGGGACGTTTCCAGCAGCGTGCCAAGACCATCGGGTCCTTCGGGGCGCCTGTCGGTTGCCGCTTTGGCCCGGCGATGCCTGCGGATCCGCGTCACCAGCTTGTCGATGACCGCGACCGTGACGAACAGGAACCCGTAGAACAGCGCCATCGACGCCGAGGGCGCGGCGTTCAGACCATAGGCGATCCAGAATCCCGCGACCGCTCCGACGACGGCGAACAGGGCCGTGAGGACGAGCATGACCGAGAGGCGCTGGCTGATCAGAAGGGCGGTCGCGGCCGGGACCACCAACAGCGAGATCACCAGGATGACGCCGGCGGCGCGGAAGGCCGTAACCACGGTGACCGACACCAGGAACATGAAACACGTGTTCAGCAGTCTTGTGCGCATGCCGAGTACGGTCGCGAACTGGGTGTCGAAGGTTGTCATCTTCAGCTTCGGATAGAAAAGCACGATGAACCCGACATTCACCAACAGAACCGCGAGCATGACGTACAGGTATTTCGGGCCGATCGAGACGCCGTTGACGATGAGGGGGTGAAAGGCCGCCAGGTTCAGGTCGCCGACCAGCACGACCTCCGGGTGCAGGTCGACGTGGCTGAAGTCCACGCTGATCAGGATGACGCCGGCCGCGAACAGGGCCGGGAAGACCAGGCCTTGCGGAGCATCGCCGGTCAGCAACCCGGTGCGGATGAGCCAGTCGTTGCACAGCACGACCAGCAGCCCGGCCAGCGCCGCGCCGACGATGAGCCAGGGCGAGTTCAGATCTCGGGTCAGGGCGAAGCCGACCACGATCCCAGGCAGGACGGCGTGCGCAATTCCCTCCACAAGCATGGCGTTCCGGCGCAGCACGACGAACGCACCCGGCAGCGCGCAGGCCAGGGCGGTGACGACGGCAAGCAGGCTGGTGCCGACAATGAAGCTCATCCGTCCGTCCCTTCCGTGAGCACTTCTCGCCGCAAAGCCTCCCGCGCCCGGGCCCGGCGCAGGGCGGCGGTAACGATGCTGCGACGCGGCGACGCCAGCAGGGAGAACAGGAAGATCGCGAACAGGGTCAGAACGATCACCGGTCCGCTTGGAACATTGCCTAGGGTGATCGACAGGTATGCTCCGACCCCGCTTCCGATCGCTCCGAACACGCCGGACAGAGCGACCATGCCGGGCAGGGTGCTGGTCCATTGCCGGGCCGCGGCGGGCGGTGTGACGACGAACGCGATCATTAGAACGACGCCGACCGCCTTCACGCCGATCACGATGGCGATGACGATGGTGGTGAACATGAGCGTATCGATGACACTCGCGCGGAATCCGAGCACCGTCGAGAAGACCGGATCGAAGGTCCGCAGCGTGAACTCCTTCCAGAACACCAGCATCAGCAGCAGCGCCAGGCCGCCCACCGCGGCGCTGGTGACCAGATCCGCGATCGTGATGACCGAGGGATTGCCGAACAGATAGTCGTCGATGCCGCCCTTGCCGGGGAAAGGCCCGTCCGAAATGACGCGCAACAGAATCATGCCGGCGCCGAAGAAAACTGTCAGCGAGATGGCCATGGCCGTATCGATCCGGATCTTGGTCCGCGCGGCGATGGCATTGGCGAACAGGGCCGCGAGCGTGCCGGTGGTAACGGCACCGACGACCAGGCCCAGCATGTTGCGGCCGTCCACGTCCAGGACCACGACCGCGACCACAAACGCCAGCAGCGCGCTTGGCAGGGCGGAGTGGGCGACAACGTCGCTGATGAGGGATTGCTTGCGAAGATAGGCGAACGCCCCAAGGGCGCCGGCCACAAGCCCGATCACGGAGGTGCCGAAGAACACCATCCGGAACGTGTGATTGCCGAAAAACTCGATCAGATCCATCGCGGCGCTACACAGCCGTCGCCAGAAACGCCTCGGCCCCTTCGCGGGCTTCGTAGGCGGTGACGATGTTCTCCTTGGTGAAGGCTTCGTCCGCCGGGCCGGAGGCGACCACGCTCACATTCAGCAGGGTAACATGGTCGCAGTAGTCCCGCACGGTCGCCAGATGGTGATGGACGATCACGATGGTCTTGCCGTGGGCGCTGAGGTCCTTCAGCACATCGACCATGGCCTGTTGGCTTTTCGCGTCAATGCCCTGGAACGGCTCATCCATGAAATACAGGTCCGGAGCCTGCACCAGGGCACGGGCAAGAAAGGCGCGCTGGCGTTGCCCGCCGGACAACTCCCCGATCTGCCGGGACGCAAGATCGGGGATGCCGGTCTGCTCCAGCGCCGCCATCGCCCGGGCGCGCTCGGCCCTGCCGGGGCGCCGGATCCAGCCAAGCTCGCCATAGGTGCCCATGGTGACCAGATCGATGACCGTGGTCGGGAAATCCCAGTCCACGCTCGTGGACTGGGCCATGTATCCGACCCGGCGACGAACCTGATCCAAGGGCCGTCCGAAGAACTCCGACGTGCCGGTCAGCGGCGTCACCAGCCCAAGCATGGCCTTGATGAGCGTCGACTTACCGGCACCATTGGGGCCGACGATGCCCATCACGCTGCCGACCGGAACGCTGACGGTCACGCGGCGCAGAACGGGCTCCGCGCGATAGGCAACCGACAGGTTCCGGGTCTGGCAGGCGACAGTCCCCGTGCTCACGAGCCACCAGTGCCCAGCGCCTCTGCGACGGCCCGCGCGTTGTGGCGGAAAACGCCAAGATAGGTGTCAACCCCGGGTTCGGCGCCCAGGGAATCGGCGAACAATTCCGTATCGGAGACCTCAACATCCCCGCCCATGGCCCGGACGGCCTCTTGCAGGCTGGTGATCGCCTGGGGATTGGCCAGGTTGTCTTGGAATATGACCGGAACACCGTTCTGCGCGATCAACGTCGCCAACGCGCTCATCTCCCGCGGGCTGACCGCCGCTTCGGACGAGACCAGGTCGGTGGCGTGCACCTGGATGTCGTAGGTGGCACCGAAATAGTTGAACGCGTCATGCCCGGTGATCAGGATGCGTGACTGTGCCGGGATCGTCGCCAACAGCTCCTTGGCCTCCGCCGCCGCGGCCTTGATCTCGGCGATGTAGGCCTCCGCGTTCGCCTGGTATTCCACGGCACCGTCCGGATCGATCTTGCCAAGATGGTCTGCGAGATAGCCTACGATCAGCGACCAGGCTTCGGGGCTGTTCCACACATGCGGGTCATGCAGCGCGTTGCCCTGATCATCGGTCTCTGGCCAGTCCAGCAAGAGGTCCTCGGGCAGCAACTCACCGACGGCGACCTGCTTGTCACCCAGGCTCTCCAGCAGATCATCCATCCGGGCTTCCAGATGCAGTCCGGTCCAGACCACCGCATCGGCATTCCGGATCGTCTCGATGTCGCGCGTCGATGGCTGGTAGGTATGGGGATCGCCGCCCGGCCCGACCATCGTGGTGATTTCAGCCTCGGGCGCCACGTTCGCGACCGCGTCGGCCAGATATCCGGTGGTTGCGTACACCGAGAGCGCGTCATCCTGGCTTTGCGCGAACGCGGCGGGTGCGGTGCTTGCCAGCAGCACAGCGGTACCGATCACGGCACCAATGGCAAACACACGTCTCGAGTGATTGTGCATCACCATGCCTCTTTCCTTGTCATAGCGCCCCGCCCTCACAGATCCCGTGCCCGCGGATCCGCACCCTCTCGGCAGGCCGTTTGGCGGCCCTATGAGAAATCAGGAATGATTTTCATTTTCATCTGGCTTTTTGTCAATCGGCAATCAAGCGCAGCCATGCCCGTGCTGCGCGGTCGTTTGCACCCGCAGCCGGGTATGGGATCGCGTATCGCGGTCCGCCCAGGTCAGGTCCCGGGGAGTGGTGTGGCTGTGCCAAGCCCGTCGCGGCCGGTCAGCCGGCCCGTGGGTTCACGTCCCCGCAGGACGATGGTGGCTGAATGTGATGGAGAGATTTATATTTTAAATCAACGGGTTGAGAATGGCACCCCGATCGTCTCCGGCCCTTCGGACTCACTCCCATTCGATTACCCGCGCGATCGATAGAAAGTTGAAATTACTACAGAAAAAATTTTGCAGCCGCGAAACCCGACTGACGTGCCGCCAAATAGGCATGCTTCTGATTTTGCAAGATTTTTTCGGCGCTATCGATGGTTCTCACCTTTTTTACGGACATTCGGTCCCTTTCGTTCGCCCGGAACGCACTTAAATGGCGCAAGCCAACCTTTGAACAGTGATTGCTGTACCGTACTACCACTCCGAAGGTCTACGCCACACCATGCTCCAAAAAAGGCTCGCGTAGGGCTGGATCCAAGCTTTTTCCACGAACCCGCGTGTCGAAGTCTAGCCCATCATGCCCGGACACGTACGATCTCTCGCAGTCGTTCACGCACGCGTTCGTATACCGCGACTGGAACGCCCTGTCCGACTTCCAACGTCGCGACCACGGCATAGGTGACCGGATCGTCCAGTTCACCGGCTGCGGGTGAACAGGTGACATCGAGTACGAGATTGCCTTCATCGGCGAACTCCGCGGCTTTTTCGCCTTCCCAGCGCTGATGATAGACGGTCCCTTTCCCGAGGGCGTTGTGCGACGGCTGTTGCCTCGCGTTGGCAGCACCGATGGAGAACTCCTTGTCGCCGCCCGGACTGGCCTTGAATTTCGCAAGGCGGTACATGCGGTGCGAATGAGTGATCGGCGTCAGCCATGCGATTGTCACCGATAGTGCCCGGAATCCCGCCGTTCCGGCCAGCTCGGCGGGGAGCGGCACTGCGAATCGGTCCGTTTCCTTTGAGCTGATCGTGTTCCAGCCAATCAGGGTTGCGCGGTTCTCGGCGCAATCTACGACGCGCTCAATGTCGGGACAGCCGAAGCCAAGAAAGCGGCTCATTTCGTCCCGCTCATGTTCCCAGTGCAGTTTCCCGTTCTCAGAGATGATCATCTTGAGCGCGGCCATTGCGTCGATGTCCCAACTTGCGCTGTGCACCAGCAACGCTTTCAAGATGACGGCGTGATACCCCGGGTCGATTTCCGGGTACGCCGGCTCGTCCGGTAGGTCGTCGAGTGCTTCGAGGATGCGCAAGGCGTTGTGGGTCGCCAGCGCCGTGGCGACGCTCGTGCCGCTCATATTGAGTTTGCGGTTCGTCTGACCGGCAGGGCCGGGGCTGGCCACGCCAATACCGAAGTAACTCGCCGGTTGTGTAACCGGGCCGACCTCGATCGGCGCATGGGTAGAACTCGCGCGAACCTGTTCCGCGCCGCCGGGGAACAGGATCTCCGGCTTGATCGTGCGCTTGAACCCCAGCCCCAGCGCCGAGCTCATGTTCGGCAGGACCGGGCTCACATACGGATCGACGGCCATTGCCCCTTGTCCGTTCGGCGCGAGGTTGTCCACATGGGCGGCGCCGACCGTCAGTGCATTGATGGCTTCCGAAGGTGCAAGCAATCGACGGTTCGCGCGCTGGCGCAGTATCGCACGAAGCAGCGTCGCCTGACGTTCCGCCGCCTCCGCATTCTCGAAATCCGCCCATTGATCGACATCCTCAAGCGGCATGCGCTCCGTGATATTCCCGGCGCTGACGAGGATCAGGACATTGTACCGCCAGGCAAGATGGTCGATCAGACGCGCCCACGGGCTCATCACCCCAGCGAAACGTCGTTTGGCGTCGCCGAGGGACAGGTTGACAATGCGCACGGTCGGCGCAGTCGGGTCCTCGCCGCCTTCGCCGTCGAACATGCGAATGAAGGCCCGCCAGATCAGGTCGATGCCGAGCCGGTCCGGCGGCATAACTTCCCGCACGCCGTCGAAGCCGTCGGGCTGCGGGTACATCACGGGACGTACATACAGGCGACGCCGGACCGGCGGTTCCGGCGCAGCCGCGTTCAGGTCGCCGTACAGGATCAACGACGCCATCGCGCTGCCGTGGCGCTGTTGAGCGGCTGCGCCGTATTGATCCTCAAAATTGTCTGGATCATCTATGATCAGACGGCCCGAGAGGCGGTCGTGCTGCGCCATCGGCACGCCGTCGAGCAAGGCCGCGATGGGCTCGTCGATCTTCGGACCGCCTTCGCTATCGCCCGCTTCGGCGGCGTCCTCCAGGTCGCCTTCTACCGGCCCGGAGACCATTGATTGCGGACGCAGCATCATCACGTCGTCAAACGCCACAAGGCCGACATCGGGATGGTCGAGAACGTCCTGAATGACTTCCGGCGCGACCTCAACAAGCACGGCGTGGTATCGGATTGCATTGAGCGCCGCGCGGTCCAGAATTTGACCACCCAGTTTGCGCAGTTTCTCCGAAAAGCCGGTGTCGGCGGTCTCGCGACGCGCCGCGTTTTCGCGATACCAGAACTCAACCTCGAACCTGATCGGGGTGTCGGGCGCGAATTGCAGCCGTTCCCGCCAGTCTTCGACGGCTTCCGAGGTAAGACGGTCCTGCGGTCCCCACGGTCGCACATCCGCGAGATGCCCGAAAACATCACGCCACGCCGTGCGGCCGAATCCTAGTTCTTCGCCGCGCTGGAATCGGTGCCACAGGCTCACGAGTTCCCGGAGCGCGGCCTGGTCGGGGATTGTGAAGTAAAATCTGCGCGGGACCCGCGTGTCGTCTCTGGGATCGCCGTCCGTGTTCGGAATGTAAAAGTCTTCGTCGGGCGCGGCGTCGCCTTCATCCTCGCCAAGGAATTCCAGACCCGGCACACCGCGCACCGCGCGGTAGAAGTCTGCGACTTCACTGGCGACCTCGAAAACGAGTGCGCGTTCGGGAACGATTGCGGACGGATCGTCGCGAAGCTTGCCGAGCGCGTCGGGATCACCGAGCGCGCGTTCCAGCCGTTCAAATTTCGGACCGAGCCGTCCGGCCTGGCGGCCGGCATCCGCTGCCGGAATGTTTTCTCTGGGCGGTCGTCCCGCTCGGGGCGCACGCCGCTCCGGGCGCGGCATCTCCAGAAGCGGACGTTCAGCCATCGCACAATCCTTGCTCCGTATCGTCGGTACGGGTCGGCTGAACCCTCTCCTGCCAGAGCTTCAGTTGTTCTTCGATGGTTTTCTTCAATGGCCGTTCTTTCATCGTCATCACGTCGCGGCGGCGGACGTCGAGCGTGAATTCTTCCGCTTCTGCGTAGCTGATCGCGCCGAGACGTTTGGCGATGGACGGGGCGGTTACGCCGGGACGCTTCTCGAACGATGCCAGAAACCTGTCGAAATACTCCGTCAGTTCCTTCTCGCCCGGCGCCGGCAAACCCAGACGAAGCTGGAACCGGCGCCATACGGCCCGGTCTAGCAGTTCGGAATGGTTGGTCGCGGCGATGACCACCGCATAGCTCGGCAGCTCATCGACATGCATCAGAAGCGATGTGACGACTCGTTTGATTTCTCCTGTTTCATGGGTATCGCCGCGCTCTTTTCCGACAGCGTCAAATTCGTCGAAGAACAATACACACGGCGTTGTGCGTACATAGTCGAAAACACGTTTGAGGCGGCTGGCGGTTTCGCCGAGATAGCTGCCGATCATGGCCTCGTAGCGCACCACGAAGAACGGCACGGCCAACGCTCCAGCAACGGCTTCGGCCAGCGAAGTTTTGCCGTTACCAGGCGGGCCGACCAGAAGGAGGCGGTGCCGCGGGTCGAGCCCGTGCGCACGTAGCAGGCTGGACCGCTGCTGCTCTTCTATGAGTTGGTCAACTGCCGCGCGGCATGTTTCAGACAGAACCATGTCGCCCAGCTCCCGCTTGGGCGTGATCTCCGCGATGAATTCCCGTCCCTTGTGCCCGCTCTCGGAAACCGCTGTCGTCGCCAGCTTGTTCATGCCGTTCCCGTTGGCCTGCATCGCGCGGCTGAGTCTGTTAGCCAGCACCGTGTGCTGCTTGTTCTTCTCTTCGGCGATGATCGTCTCGACCGCCGAACGGACCGCGTTCTTGTCACCGGCGACGCTTGCCCTCACAAGGCTAATAAGAAGATCACCGCGCGCCATTTGATCCCCCTCCGGCGTCGGTTCGTCTAAGTTTCTCAACAAGCGCCTCGATGATCCAATGATTGCGCGAGACCGGCACGTCCTCCTGATCGAGGGACGCGTCGATCCGCTTGAGAATGTGTTCCGGGATTCTCACCGTTACCGAAACACGTTCCTTGTCATTGGTAGCTGGTTTCATTTACCTGAGTCACTTTGATATCATACTGGTATCCCATCGACACCATACATCGCGGTCGATGCTTTTCCGGATTACGTGCCGCCAAGCCAGGAGGCGGGCTTTACGTGTTGGAGGGGCTCTCTGACACATGAGAGAAGGTAGGCACCGCCGTCTCTGTTCCCGTCCGACTTGGCCAACGGGTTGACAACCTGGACGAGCCGGTTCGTAGGGGGGCAGCGGGAACATACCGCAAGAACGAATCGGCTTGCCGAAATCGTCAAACTTTCCCACCCGAGTCTATCTCAGGGGCGCTTTACGCTTTTGCACCCTATCGCCGCCGTTTCCACGACCCCTACTCCCATTCGATGGTGCCGGGGGGTTTGGAGGTGATGTCGTAGGTGATGCGGTTGATGCCGGGGACTTCGTTGATGATCCGGGTGGCGGCGCGGCCCAGGAAGCCGTGGTCGAAGGGGTAGTAGTCGGCGGTCATGCCGTCGGTGGAGGTGACCGCGCGCAGGGCGCAGGCATAGTCATAGGTGCGGCCGTCGCCCATCACGCCGACGGTGCGCACCGGCAGCAGCACGGCGAAGGCCTGCCAGATGGC
>CAYNRD010000003.1:0-18874 GCA_964399515.1 uncultured Mycobacteriaceae bacterium
GTCGCCCGGGTCCCCGCTCACCTCGCCCGCGAACTGGTCGCGGCCGTTCGGGCCAAAAGGGTCAAGGTTTCGGTGTCCATGGGGCTCTCCTGTGGTTGGTAAAGGTGGGTCAACCTTCGCTGGCGGCAGGGATAGCAGCGGCACGCTGACAATAAAAATTCATAATAGAATTTTATTTTATGAAGTTTAGGAATGTGTCGGCCGCGCCGCCAGCGTGGCACGCAGGTCCGTTTCCACTAGGGCGGCAACCGCGTCCGGCACCGCCCCCGCCCGGTGGGCCAACAGCCGAACGTCCACATCGAAGGCGAATGCCGCCGCCGGCAGCGCGCGGATGCCGGCGGCGGCAAGCCCGGCCACGGCGATCTCCGGCAGGACCGTGACCGCCCGGCCGGCCCGGACCGTGGCCAATTGCAGGTCGAGGGAGTTGGTTTGCAGCACCAGCTTGGGGCGTTCGCCCAGACGGTCGAGCGCGTCGAGCAGGGCGCGCCGATACCCGCAGCCCTCCAGGTTCAGCGCCCAGCCACGGGCGTTGGCGGCGCGCAGGTCCTGGGGCATCGCCGCCCGCTGGCCGGCCGCGAAGGCCCGCACGGTGGCGCGGGCGACCACCGTGACCGCCAGCCAGTCCGGTGCGGCCTCATCGGCCTGGGTAATGGTGGCCGCCAAGTCCAGCCGGTGGCGCTGCAAGGCCTCGCGCAAGTCCGTCGACCAGGCGGCGGTGATCTGGGGTTCGATGTCCGGGTACCGGGCCAGGCCGAACAGCGTGCCCGCCCCCAGGGCCAGCGGCGCCAAAGCATGGGAGATGCCGATGCGCAGCGGCCCCGACGGCATGGCCCCGGGGGCGAAGGCCCGGCCCATGGCATCGGCGGCCTCCAAGACCCGTCGGGCGTGGTCGTGCGCCTCCGCCCCTCGGCGGGTCAGGCGAACCGGGCGTTCGCCTCGGTCGAACAGGGGGACGCCCAAATCTTGTTCCAGGCGCTGGATGATCCGGGTAACCGCCGATTGGGTCAGCCCCACCGCCTCCGCCGCAGCTTGGATGGAACCGTTGGCGACCACCGCGTGGAAGACCCGTAATTCCCGCAGCGTCACCGGGGCGCGCTCCCTACCCGTCCGCCGGGCCCGCCGCGGACAGCAGCACCGGCTGGCCGTGTGGGGTGTTCAGATAGGCCTGGCGCCACTGCTCCCGCCGGGCCGCCTGCTCTGCGGCCGAGGTGTTGCCCCGTTCGGCGACCAGGGCTTCGACGGTGTCGATCGCCGCTTGGTAATAGGTCGCCATGTCATCGGCGGCACCGGCCTGTTCGGCGGCCTTCAGGCGCGCGCCAAAGGCTTCGGACCATTCGGTGGGCGTGAACAGCCCGGCCTCGGCCAGGCCGGCGGCCAGGGCCAGGACCTGGGCTTGCCAGGGCTGGTCGAACACGGGGGCTGTGTCCTCGCGGGCCAGGGGTGCGAAGGCCGGGTGGCGGTTCGGGTTATCGGCGTTCAAGGTAGCTCTCCCACAAATCCAGGCGAACGGTGTCGGCCGAGCTTGGATCGGCCTCCGGGAACAGATCGGCGATCCGGAACGCCACCGTATACAGGTGCTCGGCCCGCTCCTCGCCCCGGGCGGCGGCATCGGCGAAGGCAAAGCCGCCGTGATGGGTCAGGATCACCCCGGGCCGCCCCCGGACATAGCCGGGCAAGCGGGTGTGGCCCAACACACCATGCCCGCAGGCGCGCACCGGCTGGCCGGACGCGAAGGCCGGTCGGCTGTCCAGCGGCCGGTCATAGCGGGTCAGGCCCCGCTCACTGGCTGGAACCCCGTCGGCGGTCGCGGCTTGCAGGGTCGTCCCGGCCCCGGCCGACAGCGCCCGCCCCGCCCGCAATTCGTCGATCCGGATCACGCCCGAATCCACATATCCGGCGATTTGGGTCTGGATCCAGGAATCGAAATAGGGCCGGCTTAGGTAATCGACCGGGTCGATCAACTCCCGGATGTGGCGCCACCAGTCGATGGTCCAATCGGGCAGGTCCGAGGCCGTGCACAGGGCGTAGGCCCGGGCTTCCCAGGGTTCGGCGAAGTTTTGCTCCGCTTCGGCGACGGCGATCGGCCCAAAGCCGTGCCGCCCGCCCAAATCGTGGACACCGTCCACCGGGTCAGCCTTCCAAATGGCTTTCCCAGAGGTCCACGAACACCCGGTCACGCCGATCGGCGGCCTCCGGCCATAGGTCCCGCGCCGCGAAGGCGACCGTGTACAGGTGCTCCGCCCGCTCATCCCCCTGGGCGGCGGCGTCGGCGAAGACATGCCCGCCGTGCTGGGCGTGGATCACCCCGGGCCGGCCCATGGCATAGGCGGGCAGCCGGCAATGGTGGCGGGTGCCGATGCGCTTGGCGGTGACCCGGTCGCCCAACGCGAATTTCGGCGGCACGTTGATCGGGCGGTCAAAGCGCATCAGGGCCGTGGTCGCCGCCCGCACGTCCTCGGCGGACATGGGCTTGGCGGAGTTGGGCTTGGCGCCGGGGTCCTGGGGGGCGGCCGCGCGGCCGGTGGCCGCTTCCTCCAGGGTCACGTAGCCTGAATCCACATACGCGGCCAACTGGGTCTGGGCCCAGGAATCGAAATAGGGCCGGGTCAGGTAATCCTCGGGCGGGATGCATTCCCGCACATGCCGCCACCAGTCCAAGGTCCATTCGGGCGCGAAATGGGCGCTGCGCATCGCCCAGACCCGGCCTTCCCAATCGGCGTGGAACGGCTCCTCGCCCTCGCGCACGTCGATCGGGCCAAAGCCCATGCGCCCGCCCAGATCATGGGGGCCTTCCATCAGCCCACCTCCCCAACCCGGGCGGACAAGTCCCGCTCGGTGCCGATCATGGCATTGCGGGACACCAGCCTGGCCAGCCGCTCTTCGGTCCAGCCCTCGGTGCCGGCGGGGCGTTGGGGGATCACCAGATAGCGCAACTCCGCCGTGGAATCCCACACCCGCACCTCGACCTCGTCGGTGACCGGCGCGCCGAACTCCGCCAGGACGCCGCGTGGGTCCCGGACCGCGCGCGACCGGTAGGCGGCGGTCTTGTACCAATTGGGCGCCATACCCAGCACCGAGAACGGGTAGCATGAGCACAAGGTGCACACGACCAGATTGTGGACGCTTTCGGTGTTCTCCACCGCCTTCAAATGGGCGGTGGCCCGGCCCTGATAGTCCAGTTCGGTGATCGCGGCGGTGGCATCGGCCAACAGGCGATCCCGAAACCCGGGATCGGCCCAGGACTTGGCCACCACATGGGCGCCGCGTTTGGGGCCGATCTCCTCGGTATAGATTTCCACCCAGGCATCCAGGGCCTTGGGGTCGACCAACCCCTTCTCCGTCAGCAGGCTTTCCAACGCCTGGACGCGCAAGGCCGGCTCACTGGGCAAATGGGACTGCAGATGACGGTGGATCTCCGCCACCTTTTCGGAATCGAACGTCGCCATTGGGGGCGGCCCTGGTCCTTGAAAAAGCGCTGGCACGCGCGGAACAGCGCGCAGCCTAGACCAACAGCCGGGGCCGTTTCCAGCGTTCACCGCGCCCTTACAGCTGGTCGATGCCCAGGACGTTGAAGCTGCGCGGTTTCATGATCGACTGGTGGCCGATCACCACCTCCCCCAACAGGGTGCCGGCGAACAGCGGCTGGTAGACCACCGCCACCTCCGCCACCAGGATCAACTCCCCCGGCGCGACCTCCAGGTCCGCGGGCAGGGTCGCGGGCGCGCCCTCGCCCAGCCCGACCCGGGGGATCAGCTCCAGCGTTCCGGCGCCCAGGTTTTGAAAGCTGATCACCGCCTCTTGCTGGTCGGGGTCATACATCACGCCGGTGATCGCCGCCCGGCTGCCGGGGCCGGCCGTGCCCGGGTCCAGCAAGTGGCTGATCGCCGCCAAGATGTCCTCCCGCTCGTCGAGTTCGGGCACCGCGTCCCGGCCGGCCAGATTGGTGGCGGTGTTGGCGGCGTACACCACGTCCTGCTGCAGCAGCATGAACCGGGTCAGATCGACCCCGGCGACGAACAGGGCCAGCAGGATCGGTATGGTGACCGCCATTTCCATGGCGACCGTGCCGCGCCGATCGGACACAAGGGAGAGCAAGGTCATGGCGGTCACTCCGCGAAGGGGTTGAAGGGCTCGTTGCGGATGGCGATGGCGGCGTGCAGGGCAAAGGTGCCGTCCTCGCCGGCGAAGGGCTCGATGAAGGGGGTCAAGGGCGCCCAGGTGGTGGTGACCGTGTAGGCCACGATCTGGTCCGGGCCGCCGGCGCCGGGGGTTCCGGGAATGCCGTCCCAGACCCCGTTGCCGTTCAGGTCCGAGAACGACTCCCCCAGGTCGTAGACGCCGTTGAACGGGCTGGTGTCGGCGAACGGCTCCCCAACGCCGATATCGGCGAAGGTGTCGAACACCCGGGTGGTCACGAAGGTGCGGCTGGCCTCGATGAAGCCAAACCCGCTGTCGACCACGATCGCGATCAAGGCGTCTTCCCGGGCCGCAAGCGTGTCGCCTTGGCCGGTTAAGCCGAAGCGGGCCGCCTGCCGGACGCCGTTCTCCAGCAGCACATCGACGAAAAACACCAACGCGAAATCGAGGATGCCGAAAACAACCGCGATCATAACCGGCAATATCAGGGCGAATTCCAACGCCGTTGAGCCGGTTCGACTGAACAAGTATGTGTAGAATTTAGTCTTTTGCGCAACAGTCATGGCGGTTTTCCGATCCTTGTTTAGAAAAAAACGGTGCTTTCCGCGCTGCGACTTGTATGTTGTTTGGCGAGTCGATTGGCTGGGGTGCCAATCTCCAATCCGTTCCGGTGTGGCCCGTGTGACGATGGCGAAGAGTGGCGGACAATGGGTGTATGGGCGGCGGGCCGCCGGCCTGGCGGTGGTGGCGGCCCTGGCCGGCTGCGCCCAGGCTGACACGCCCCTGGAACAGGCGATCGAGCGCACGATCGAGGCGCGCCAGCCCTTGGCGCCCAACACCGTCGATGACGAAAGCTTGCTGCGCATGGGCGATTTCGCGCTCGGCCGCGGGGACACCGTGACGGCGGTGAGCTTTTACCGCCGGGCCCATTTCGAGGATCCGGAGGCGATCGCGCCGCTGATGCGCATGGGATCGGCCCTGGCCGCCGCCGGCGCGTTCGTGGAGGCGGAGGGGGCGTATCGCGCGGTGATGGAGCGTCGGCCCGAGGATGCGCTCGCCGCCCGGCTGACCGCCAACACCCTGTTGGCCCAGCGCCGCCCGGCCCAGGCCCTGACCCTGCTGGCCCGGTTGGACCCGGCCGACCCCGCGGTCGCCAACAGCCGCGGCGTCGCCTTGGACTTGCTGGGCCGCCATGACGAGGCCATGGCCAGCTACCGCATGGGCCTGCAAACCCGACCCAACGACCTGGACCTGCGCAGCAATCTGGCCCTGTCCCAGGTGGTCGCCGGGGAGACGGAGGCTGCGGTCACGGCGTTGCGCGCGGTGGCGGCGGCACCGGCCGCGACCCGCCGCCATCGCCAGAACCTGATGATCGTGCTGGGCCTGGCCGGGGATCGGGATGCGGTCCAGCGCCTGGCCCAGGCCAGCCGGGGCCAGGACGACACCGCCCGGCTGTTGGCCCATATCGACCATGTGGCGGGGCTGGACAGCAGCAGCGACAAGGCCCGCGCCCTGATGCTGGGCGGTTTGCCGTAGCCGCCCGTCCCGGTGGGGGCCGCCGGTCATAGGCCCGAAAACCCGTCCATGACCCGCAAGATCCCGGGGCCGATCAGCACCACGAACAAGGGCGGCATGATGAACAGGATCATCGGCACGGTCAGCATGACCGGCAGCCGGGCGGCCTTCTCCTCGGCCTTGGACAACCGCTCCTCGCGCAACTCCGATGACAGCACCCGGAGCGCCCCCGCCAGCGGCGTGCCGAACTTCTCCGTCTGCATCAACGTGTTCACCAAGGCGCGGATCGCCGGCAGTGCCGTGCGCTCGCGCAGGTTTTCCAAGGCGTCCTTGCGGTTGGGCAGAAAGCCCAACTCCACCGCGGTCAAGGCCAGCTCATCGGACACTTCCGGTGCGGACCGTGCCATCTCCCGGGAAACGCGGGTCATGGACTGGTCCAGCGACAAGCCCGCCTCGGCGCAGATCACCAGCAAATCCAGCGCGTCGGGGATGCCCAGGCGCAGCTGTTCGGCGCGCCGGTCGGCCAGGTTGCGGACATAGACATCCGGCGCGTAGTACCCCAACGCCAAACCGACCAGCACCAAACCCGCCCAATGGAGCGGCTGGGTGGGCGGATAGCCCATGAAATCCGCCAGGATCACCGCCACGACGATGCCCGCGGGCGGCGCGACCAGCTTGCAGAACAAGACGGCGATCAAGGTCCGCCGTTGGCGCAGCCCGGCGCGAGCCAATTGCCCGGACAGGCTGACCGCGTAGTCGGTCCCGATCAGGTTCAGCCGCCGGACCACGGCGGTCATGAACCCCAAGGCCCGGTCGGACCGCCGGCGGTTGCCCTGGACCACCTGGCGCTTCAAGGCGGACCGGCGCTCGGCGATGGTCCGGGCCTTGGCCACGCCCGGATTGCGGGGGGTCAGCGCCATCCAGATGCTGGCGAGCGACAACATCGAGGCGCAGGCGCCCACAAGCGCGATCAGCAATTTCGGGTCTTCGGGCAGGCCCCAGCGGCCCGGATCCAGCATGTCCAGCATCGGTTAGGCCCCCCCTATTGCTTGATCGTGACGATGCGCTTCATGGCGACAGCCCCGATCACCAGCCAGGTCAGCCCACCGGCCATCATCAGCTGCCCCCTGGGGTCGGTGATCAGGTCGCCCACATAGTCCGGGTTCACCACGGAGATCAGGAAGAACATGATGAACGGCAACGAGCCGAGCACATAGGCGCTGGCCTTGGCCTCGGCCGACAAGGCCTTGATCTTCAGCTTGGCCTGGCGGCGCTTGCGCAGGGTGGTGCTGAGATTGCCCAGGGTTTCGGCCAGGTCGCCGCCGGTCTCCCGCTGGATCGACAGGGCGATGACCAGGAAGTCGAACTCCGGGATCGCCAGATCCCGGGCGGCGTGGGCCACCGCGTCCTCGAAACTGGCGCCCACCGCGATGCGGGAGACGATGGTCTTGAACACGCCGCCGACCGGCTCGGGGCTTTCCTGGGCGACGATCCGCATGCCCTCGAACACGGGCAAGCCCGATTTCAGACCCCGGACCATCAGGTCCATCGCCTCCGGAAAGGCGTTCAGGAACTTGGCCTTGCGCGCGTTGGCCAGAATGCCCAGCGCCAGATAGGGCAAGACAATGCCCTGACTGATCCCGGCCAGGACCGCCAGGGCCGGCAGGTTGGACAGCAAGAACAGGGACCCCGCGGTGACCGCCGCCGCCACCGCCAGGCACACCAGCAGATACACTCCCAGCGACCAGGTCAGCCCGGCTTGGCGGATGCGGGCCTTCAGCAGGCTGGCCCGGGGCAGCGCGCGGACCAATGATTGGTCGACCGCACCGGGCAGGCCGAAGCTGCGCATGGTGACCAACTGGCCGGCCTCGGCCCGCCCCCGCCGGCACCGGATCAGGATCTGGTTCAGCCGCGCGGCCCGCTGGCGCTGGGTCAGGGTGTCCATCACCGCCAACAGGCCCAGCATGACCGCCACCGCGACGCCGCCCGCGATCAGCAGCAGCCCGCTGTCCAGACTCGTGAGGCGGTCCAGCACCGACGCCATCACATCACCTCCATCAGGGCCCGATCGAGCCCGAAGTACTCCGCCTTGGGCAGGAAATGCGGGCGTGCCCCGGCAGAGGCGAACTGACCCTTGATGGTGCCGTCGGTGTCCTGGCCCTCGAACTTGAAGCCGAACAGATCCTGGGTCACCACCACCTCGCCTTCCATGCCGGTGATTTCCGTGACCTGGGTGATCCGGCGCTTGCCGTCGCGCATGCGGGCGACCTGGACGATCAGATCGACGGCGGCGGCCACCTGCTGGCGGATCGCCCGTGCGGGCAGGCTGACCCCGGACATGGACACCAGGTTTTCCAACCGGACCAGCGCGTCACGGGGAGAATTGGCGTGCAGCGTGCACATGGAGCCTTCATGGCCGGTGTTCATGGCCTGCAGCATGTCCAAGGCCTCGCCGCCCCGGACCTCCCCCAGGATGATCCGGTCCGGGCGCATCCGCAGCGCGTTCTTGACCAGATCCCGCATGCCGATCTCGCCCCGCCCTTCCAGGCTGGGCGGCCGCGTTTCCAGCCGCACCACATGGGGCTGCTGCAGCTGCAACTCGGCCGCGTCCTCGATGGTCACCACCCGTTCGCCATGGTCGATCAGGCGCGAGAGCGCGTTCAGCAGGGTGGTCTTGCCCGATCCGGTGCCGCCGGAGACGATGATGTTCAGCCGGGACCGGGCTGCGATTTTCAGCAGCAGGGCCATGGGCGGGGAGGCGCTGCCCTTATCGACCATGTCGTCCAGGCCGATCTTGCGCTTGGCGAATTTCCGGATCGAGATCGTGGTGCCGTCAATGGCCAGCGGCGTGGTGATGACGTTGACCCGGCTGCCGTCCATCAGGCGCGCATCGCAGATCGGGCTGGAATCATCGACCCGCCGCCCGACCTTGGTGACGATCCGCTGGGCGATGTCCCGCAGCTGGGCCTCGCTTTGGAAGCGCACATCGGTCAGCGCCACCTTGCCCTGTCGTTCCACGAACACCGTGTTCGGCCCGTTGACCATGATGTCAGAAATGGCCTCGTCGGCCAGCAGCGGTTCCAGCGGGCCCAGGCCGATCATGTCGTCGATCAGGCGGTCGACCACGCCGTTGTGCTCGGCCCGGTTCAGGGTGATCTGCAGTTCCTGGCGAACTTCCAACACCGACGCATCGACCAGGGCCCGCAGCGCGTCGGGTTCCAGGGCCGCGGCCTCGGCGGCGTCGATCCGGTCCAGGACCACCGGCTGAATCCGGTGCTTGGCCTCCTCCACGGTCGAGCGGCTGACAGTGCGGGCCGGGGCCGGCCCGCCCATGGCGGTGGTGTCCAGGGCCGCGGGCGACACGGGCCTGGGTGCGGGATGTTCGGGGTCGCGCAGGCTGGCCGGGGTGATCGCCTGCAACGCCGCCAGGCGCGCCGCCTCGTCCCGGGCCTGGTGGGCCTCGGTCTCGACCTTGCGGCGGGCGGCGTCGGCCTTGGCCGCCGCCATCAGGTCACCGATCACCGCCGTGACCAGATGGCGTTGCTCGATCAGCCCCGGCGGCGCGGGGTGCCCGGCCAGCAGTTCGACCAGCCGATCGGAAACGCAGTCGGCGACGTCCTTGCGGGAGACCACCAGCACCCGGTCCAGCGGCAAGGTGCCCTGCACCGCACCCACCAGACGCTCCCGCAAGCTGGTCAAGGCGGGGCTGGACGCCACCACCTGTTCGGCGTCGCCGCGCCCGCCCGGCTCCGGCTCCGGCTTCGGCCGGGCGGGCGCCGGCGCGACCAGCACCGGTGCCGCACGGGGCGGTGTGCGGCGGCCAAGCATGGCTTAGGCCGCCTTGGACTTGCGCAGGCCGGCGAACCAGCCCTTCGGCGCCGGCGCTTGGCCGATCATGTCCTGGCACAGGGGCCGAAGCGCGGCGCCGAACCGGCCCTTGGGCGCAAGCTGGTCGACCGGCTTGCCTTGCATGACCTGGCGGCACAGGGCCTTGTCCTCGGCCAGCTTGAAGGCCACGGGCGCGCCCACGCACCGCTCGAACTCGGCCTGGGGCAGCTCCCCGGCCCGGTTCAGCCCGGCCCGGTTGGCGATCACCCGCACCGGCACGTCCGGCGCCCAGTCGACCAGGGTTTCCTTGACCCGCAAGGTGTCGCGCATGCCCGCGACCGACAGGTCGGTGACCAGATAGACCGCGTCGGCGGTGCTCAGCACCGGGGCGGCCAGGGGAATCAGGTGTCGGGGCAGATCATAGACCACCTGATCCAGAATGGTGCGCAGCTCTTCGCCCAGGCGTTTCAGCGATTCCTCGCTGGCGGCCAGGGGGTGTTTGGGGTCTTCCTCGGCGCCCAGGACCGAGAGGCGTTCGGAATGCACCGACAAGGCACTGGCGACGAACAGGCCGTCGATCCGGTCGGCGTGCTCCAGCGCGTCCCTCAGCCCCTTGCTGGGCTCCATTTCCAAGGCGAGGGCCGCAGTGCCGAAATGCACATCCAGGTCGATCAGCGCGGTCTGCTTCTGCCCCCAACCGGCCGCTTGGGTGGCCGCCGCGGTGGCGACGGTGGTGGCGCCGACCCCCCCGCGCACGCCCACGAACACCGCCACCCGGGCGCCCGGCTTCGGCGCCTGGTCCTCGGCGCTGGCCACGGCGGTCAGCAGGGTCCGCCGCAACTCCGCGGCCCGCAGGGGCTTCAGCAGGTAATCGGTGGCCCCCGCCCCCAACAGCGCCCGGTACAACCCGATATCGTTGCTGTCGCCCAGGCACAGGATGGTGGCGTCCGCCGGCGCCGCCGCGCGCAGTTGGGCCAGGTCCTGGGCCGGATGGTCCCGTCCCGCCACGTCCACCAGGATCATGGACGGCCGCACCCCCCGGGCCAGGACCTCCAGGCAGGTCTCGACCGAGCCCAGGCGCAGATCGGCGGCACTCTTCGAGCCCGGCATCACCCGTGCCAGGGTGTCCAGCGATTCGGCGTCGCCCACGCAGGCGACGATCTCAAGCGCGGCGCCGGGGATGGGGTCGGCCGTGAGGGGGGTGACGACGCTCATCGGGGGCGGCGCCCGGCGGGGGTTGGGTTACTCATCGAAATCCTCGAATTGCAGTTCCGGCAGCTCGTCGTTGAACAGGTTCTCGACCGACTGGACCGCCGGCACACCGGCCCTGGGCGCCACAGTCCGGCCCCGGCGCAGATCGTCCAGGCGCTCGACCTGGGCGGCCAGATTGGTGCGGGTGGCGCAGCCATGGGGCTGCAGGAGGTTCGGGGAGAACAGCGCCCGCACCGGTGGCAGGCCGCAATCATTGGGTCGGGCGACGGTGCGCTGGGCCGTGACCGTGACGGTGGTGCCCGCCTCCTGGCCGGCGCCCGGCAGGCGGGCCGCGCCGATCCATCGGCTGGCCAGGGCGATCACGACGGCGTTTTGGCGCCCTTCGGCCAACAGCCCGCCCGCACTGACCGCGACCCGGTCACCGGGCTCGACCCCGGCCCGGTCCAGAAACCCGTTCAGGGTTCCCAAGGCCACCGGGTCCAATTCGGTGCTGCCGGCCGCGAACACCACCTGGTGGTCCAGGCTGACCGTGTCGAAGGCGTAGAGCGCGTCGGTGCGGGCGTCCAGGCTGGCCGGCGCCGCCACGCAGCCGGCCAGCGGCAGGGCCAAGGCGGCGAACAGGGCGCACGGGATGGCGTTCAGTTGGATCATCATGTCCCTACCCCCTATTTCAGAATGAAGCCGCCCAGCGGCCCGGGCCCAGGTGCGGGGCTGGCCCCCGGCCCGACCCGGCCCGCGGCCCGGGCCAGGCGGGTGCTGGGCACCCGCAGCCGGTCGGGATCGGTCGGCTCGACCAGGAAGGGGGTGACGATGATCACCAGTTCGGATTCTTGGTTTTCGAACTGGCTGGACCGGAACAACGCGCCCAACACCGGCAGATCGCCCAGGAACGGGAACTTGTCGGCGGCCTCGATGAACGAGTTCTGCAGCAGCCCAGCGATGGAGCAGCTCAGGCCGCTGGCCTCCTCGAAGGTCGTGTGTGACGTTGTTCTGCAGCAGCCCGGCGATGGCGAAGCTCTGGCCGCTGGCCACCTCGATGGTGGTGTCCGCCCGCCGGGTGGTCAGCGACGGAATGGTGATGGCGTCGGTGATGATGGCGCCATCGGTCGACAACGCGCTCACCTCCGGGCGCACCCGCATGTTGATGGCGCCGTCCTCCAGCACGGTCGGCGTGAAGGCCAGCGAGACACCGAAGCTGCGGAACTCGATGGTGATGGTGTCCTCATCCTGGGCGACCGGGATCGGAAACTCACCCCCGGCCAGGAAACTGGCGGTCGCCCCGGACAGCGCGGTCAGGTTGGGCTCGGACAGGACCGTGACCAGCCCCTCCTCCTCCAGCGCGTCGATCAGCACGTCGATCTCGACATTGCCCAGATCGATGTCACCGGCGATCAGGGTGCTGACCCCGCCCAACGGCCCGCCGACGCCCAGCGACGCCGGCAGCAGGTTCGGCACCACCGAGAACACCACATCGCCGCCATCGATCAGCGCGCCGATGTTCACGCCCAGCGCCCGGGCGACATCGCGGGTGACCTCGGCCACCTGGACCTGCAGGTTGACCTGGTTCGAGCCCGTGACCCGCAAGCGGTTGATGACGTTGTCCGGTGACGGCGCGAACGCCTCCACGGTGCGGACGATCTCGGCCGCCACGATCGGCGATGGGGCCGTGCCGCTGAGCACGATGTCGTTGTTGGCCCTGCCGACCCGGACCCCGCCGCCGCCGGCCACCGCCGCGATCGCCGCTTCGATCGGCGCCGTGCCGGCGGTGATGGTCACGTCCAGGCTGGCGATGACGTCCTCGGCACTGTTCAGGACGATCACGTCGGTCTGGCCCGGCTGCCGGCCATAGATATAGATCTTGTCGCCCGCGACCACGTTGACCTCGGCCAACGCGCCGTCGGCGATGAACACCGATTGCGCCCGGTCGATCAGCTGGAACAGGCGCCCCTTGCTGACCTCCAAGTCCACCGCCTGCCGGTCATCGGCCACCGGCACGGCGGTCTGCGCCGCGGCCGGCCCGGCCATGGCCAGCGTCAGCGCCGCCATGACCGCGGCCGCCGCCATCGCCGCCCAGCCCGTCACCAGGCCCCAATCCCAGTGTTGATCCCTGAACCCCGACCGCATGGTCATTCCCCCCGGTTGCCACGGAAGACGGTCGGCGCCACCGGTTCCGGCTGGCGGGCGCGGGCCCGCTGGGCCTCCACCAGGGCGTCGAGTGCCACCGACACGTCGGTGTCCAGGGTAACGGATCCGGTGGGCTCCCGCCCATCGTCGGGGGTTTGATCCACATCAAGACGGCCCTGGGTGGCGGGCACCACGCCGCGCCGCACCCGCACGACAGCGGCTTCATTCGCCGGCACGCGGAAGCCCAAGCCGGAGACGCCGTCCCACTCGGTATCGCCCACGTCCAGCGGACGCTCCCCGGCACCGCCGCCCACGGCCAGGCGGGCGGGCATGATCTCGGCCTCGCGGGTGTCGTCGGCCATCGGGTCGGCGACGCTGCGCAGGCTCAGGGACAGGGTGCCCAGCTGCAGCACCACCTGGATCATCTCAACCTGCTTGGGCGCCAGTTCCAGGGTGGCGGTGTTGCCGATCACCGGCTCGGCGCTGGTGTCATCGGTGTTTTGGTCGATGGCGAGCACCCGAATGTCCTCGAACACCGTCTCGCTGATCCGGACGAACTCCCGAAAGCTGCCGGGGGCGTCCACGATCCGGTGGTTCAGGATGATGTCGACCCGGTCGCCCGGGAACACCAGGCCCGACACGCTGGTGGTGGCGCTGACCGGCACGGAAATGGCGCGCATGCCCGGGTTCAGCACCGCGGCCAGATAGCCGCGGGTGCCCGGACGCACGATCCGGGCGGCGGTGACCGGCTCCCCCTCACCCATGCGGGTGCGCACCACGGCACCGGCGTAGTCCCCCGCCATCTCACCGTCCCGCAGGATATAGGACGGGGCCAAGGTCTCCTCCGGCCAGGCCTGCCAGCGCAGGTCGTCCGGGCCGACGAAGGTGCCGGCGGCCAACGGCCGGTTGGCGACCAGCACGAACACCCGGGCTGGCTCCGGCACCACGGCCGGGGTCGCCGGGGCCTCGGTGGCCGCGCCATCGGCCAGGCGCGCCCGCTCCTCGGCCAGCAGGGCCGCCAGCCGATCCCGCTCGGCCTGGATCGACGCCTCCTGGCTGTCCAGCCAGTCGGTCGCGAACCGGACGGTCAGGAACCCGGCGATCATCGCCGAAGCCAGCACCAGTAGCAGCCGAACACGGTCCATCGGTCGCGTCTCCTCACCAGGTCGGGGTCATCAGATCAGCGGGATCGGGCCAAGGCCGGCCCGTTCGGCGACCACCCACAGCCCGCCGCCGGCGATCGCCACGCCGTAGGGCAACGGTTGGGCCGCGACCGGCCCCGGCGCCGCCCACCAGTGCCGGGCCGCCACCCAGACGGCGAGCACCCCGCCCAACAGCGCCGTGATCAGCACGAAATCAAAAATCAGCGCCGGCCCCGCCCACAGCGCCACGGCGCTGATCAGCTTGGCGTCGCCGCCGCCCACCAGCTTGGCGGCGAACAGGGCGTATCCGGCCACGAACAATCCCAGGCCGACCAGAAGGCCGGGCCAAAACGCCATCCCCGCGCTGCTGATGGCGGCCGGCACGAAGGCGATGGCCAAGGCCGCGCAAACCCAGTTGGGGATCTGGAAGCGGGTGGCGTCGGTCACCGCCGCCACGATCAACAGACCGGCGGCGCAGGCAAACGCGATAAGGGCGACACTGTCCGCCATAACCGGCCTTTCGGAAAAGCCGGGGGCCGGCGGACCCCCTTTGATCCGCCCCATAAGGGGGTCGGCTCAACCCAGGATCACGCGGTCCGGCGCGGGCCCCGGGCGGGCCCGCGCCGCGCGCGGTCGGGGTGATTAGCTGCCGTCGCCAGCGCCCGCGCCCGCACCGTCGTCGCCGCCAGCGCCGGGGGCGGCAGCGCCCTCGAGCGCGGTGTCAACAACACCGAAGGTGTTGTTGAGCTGGCCGCCCAGCGCGGTGACGGTGCCAATGATCGCCACGGAGACCAGGGCCGCCAGCAAACCATATTCAATGGCGGTGGCGCCCGACTGATCGCGGAACAGTTTACGGAACATGGTAAGCATTGTTCACATCCTTTCACGGAATGGTGAAGTGGTCGAGAGGTCTGCCGGCGGCAGACCAATTGGCAACCACGCGGCAAGCGCATAAAGCCAAGTGATCGAGATGATATCAAATAAAAAATATTGTGCGAAATCTTGGATGTATTTTTTTCAAGCATGAAGTTCTAATCCCTTAACGGATCTTAACTTCATTCGATGCTTAAAAAAATTTTTCATTATTCTCAAGGTTTTTGATTTTGATATTTCTCGAATTTTTCGGACTTTTCGAAGCAATTTATCCTTCAGCTTTCTCAAATAAAATTAGTCGCACATCCTGCGATGTTTGGGAGATAAGGCGCCGACGACTGCCACCAACCCGCACGGACCAACCATGTCACACTGTCCAGACCCTCCGCCCGCCATGCCACGCCAACGGCGCAAGTTTGTCCAGGACACGAACGGGGCCGCCGTGGTCCTGGTCGCGGTGATGATGGTGCCGCTGGTGGGGGCCGCCGGGGTGGCGATCGATTCCGCCCGCGGCTTCATCGTGCAAAGCCAGCTGACCGCCGCCCTGGACGCGGCCGGCCTGGCGGCGGCGCAAGAAACGGGCGAAGCGGCCCAGCGTGCCGAGGCCGAGCGGTTCTTCAACGTCAACACGGACATTGCCACACCGGGCGTGCGGGTGTTCGGCCCGGGCCTGACTGTGTCCGAGGATCAATCCACCCTAACCCTGACCGCGTCTGCGGAGGTCGATACCCTGTTCGCGCGCGTGCTCGGCCGGGAGGTGATCGACGTCAACGCCCAGGCGGTCATCCTGCGGGAGGAGCGGGGCATCGAACTGGCGCTGGTCCTGGACAACACCGGGTCGATGCGCGGCCTGGGCGAGGATGGGCGGCGCCGGATCGACGCCATGCGCGATGCGGCCACGACCCTGATCGAGAACCTGTTCGGCAACCGGGAGACCGTGCAAAGCCTGCGCGTGGCCCTGGTGCCGTTCACCTCCACGGTCAATATCGGCCCCCAGCGGACCGATTTTCTGGCCCTGGACGGCGAGGTCGGGATCATCGATCTGGAGGAAGAGCGGCCCGATCTGTTCGATCCGAAGGCCAACGCCAACACCGGCATTTGGGTCGATGTCAGCCTAGACCACCTGGTCCCGCCGTTCACCAACGACAATCCCGACCCCGATGTTGGCGCCTTCAACCTGTTCGAGGAAATCACCGAACTGGGGATCACGGCGTTGCCCGATCTGGCCGACGAGGCCCGGGATTTCCTGGAAGAGTTCGAGCCGGACGATTTCGACCAGGCCACCTTTCCAGAGATGCTCAAGCTTGCCGACCAATCGGAACTGGAGCTGTTGCTGGAAGCGGTCAGCGGGACCCTGACCCGGTTCGAGGGCCAGGATGAGATCCTGGACCTGGCCATAGACTTCGGGTTCGACCTGGAGACCGGCTGGGTGCAGCCGCCGGGCACCGGCGCCAACACCGACCCGGAGCCGGTCTTGCGCGCCCTGGTGCGCTGGCGCGGCTGCGTGGAGGCCCGGCACGGCCCCTTGGGCAATGATCGCACCGACGCCCTGCCGGAGGCCGAACCCTTCACGCCGTTCATCTACCCGTCCGACATCGACAATGTCTGGCCGCCGACCCGCACCAACAACCTGGCCAAGGATGACGGATTGGGGCCCAATCTGGGCTGCGGGCCGGCGGTCACGCCGTTGATCGCCGAACGCACCACGGTCTTGGACAACATCGCGGTGATGGAGCCCTGGCACCGGGGCGGGACCGCCGCCAATCTGGGCCTGGCCTGGGGGTGGCGGATGCTGTCGACCCGCTGGCAGGGGCGTTGGGCGCCGGAGAGCGAGATCGACCGCCCGGTCGGCCCCGAACAGCCGGACATCGAAAAGATCATCGTGCTGCTGACCGACGGCGAGAACCAGGCCTTCGATTTCCAGGGGCACCCGTCGCCCGCGGGTCCGCGCGGGTCCGATTTCACCGGCTATGGCCGGGTCGGCGATGAGCTGCTGGGGCCCGGCATCAACACCCAGAACACGGCCCGGGCGGAGATCGACCGCCGCATGATGCAATTGTGCCAAGCCATCCAGGCCGACGGCATCCTGGTCTACACGATCGTGTTCGGGGTCAATTCGCCCGAATTGCAGAACCTGTTCGAGGGCTGCGCGTCTGACACGATCAAATTCTTCAACAGCCCCACCAACCAGGCCCTGGACGCCACCTTCGAAGCCCTGAGCGAGGAATTCAGCCGCCTGCGCATCGCGGGGTAAGGCGATGGCGACACCCCGTCGCCCATTTACGCTTGCACCGCACCCGGCATCCGGCATGCTGGGTGCGGTATGCAAGACCACCTGATCGACGCCGCGAATGAGGGCGCCCGCAAATGCCGGGCGGCCTGGATCACCCTGATGGCGGTCGGCGTCTATCTGGGCATCCTGGTGGCGGGCACCACCCATAAGGATCTGTTCCTGAACACCCCGCAGGAGCTGCCGTTCCTGGGCGTCGAGATCCCGTTGCTGGCCGCCTATTGGATCGGCCCGGTGGCAGTGGTGATCCTGCATCTGAACCTGTTGGTGCAGATCGGAGCACTTCGGGAGAAGCTGGCGGCGGTGCTGGCCGAGCGGCGCGGCGCCGTGCTCCGGGGCGAAAGCTTCGAAAAGCAACTGAAGCGGATCGACAGCTTCGTGATCGCCCAATCCCTGTTGGAGGTGCCGGACCGGTACGATCCGCTCAGCGTGCTGATCCGGGCCATGGTTTGGGCGACGGTGGTGGTCGCCCCGGTCGGCCTGCTGTTGGCGTTCCACCACCAGTTCCTGCCCTACCATGACCAGGCCACCACCTGGCTCCATCGGGCCTGCCTGGCGGTGGACATCGTCCTGTTGTGGATGCTGCGGGACCGGTTGGCGCCGTTGGGCAGCCTCGGCGCCGGGCGGACCCGGTGGGTTGCGCGCGGCCGGGTGGCGGCAACGGGTCTTGCCGCCCCCATGATGCTGACCTTCATGACCTTCCCAGGCGAGGCGCTCGACCGCGTGGTGACCGGGCACCTGTGGGTCCAGGTCGCGGGCCAGCGCTTGGGCGTCACCGACCTGCGCCATGCCGTGTGCGCGGATGGCCGGCCGTGGCCGGTCCGGGACGACGGGCCGCGCTACTGCAACAGCGTGTTCCTGAACCTGATTGGGGAAGAGTTGATGGCGCCGGAGCAGATCCAAGCACGCCTGAGACTGGCCGAAAACGCGATCTTTTCAGACAATCTGGACGCCTTCCCGCTGCTGACCCTCGATGGTCGAGACTTCCGGGGCGCCGACCTCTCCTTTGCACTTCTGCCCAGGGTGCGCATGACAGACGCGCGGCTGGAGGGCGCGAACCTCGAAGGCGCGCGGCTGGAGGGCGCGGACCTCTCCTTTGCGTGGCTGGAGGGCGCGAACCTCGGGCAGGCGCGGCTGGACGGCGCGAACCTCTCCTTCGCGCGGCTGGAGGGCGCGAACCTCTGGAGAGCGCGGCTGGAGGGCGCGGACCTCACGGACGCGGGGCTGGCGGGGAGCATACCGCCCGGGGCAAAAACCCCACAGTTACGGTTCACCCGCGTTTCGACCGCGGGGTTGAGATCGTGGCTTTCCGGCGACCCGGTGGCCGATTGGACGGCGCACCAGCAGGACCTCATGGACCGGCTCGACACGGTCGGAGAGACGGTTCGGGACCGCATCCTTCGGACCATGGACCAACGGGTGGACAGCGTACCGGCTGAGACGCTGGCGGAGCGTCGAAGGGTTTGGGCTTATCTGTTGCCCCGGCAAAACGATCCGGACTTGACCGGTCTGGGTGGGTTCTTGCTCGCGGTCGCCTGTGATGCGTCGGTCAGCGATGCGTCGGTCAGCGGTGCGGTGGCGCAAAGCCTGCTGGTGAGGCGGTTTCGATCATTATCGGATAACGATAACGGGTTCTGGGCAGGGGCACCACCGGCCATACGCCTTGGTTTTTTGACCGGCGGCTTGCTCGAGGAGGATTGCCAAGGCTTCGCCGAGGTCCCAGAGGATCTGCGCCGTCAGGTCACTCAGCAGC
>CAYNRD010000004.1:0-18862 GCA_964399515.1 uncultured Mycobacteriaceae bacterium
CCTCGGTCGGCACCACGACGGTATGGCCGGACAGCACCACGCCGCCCGGCTCCGTGGGGCCGATGCTGGCGTACAGGTTGGCCTTGGTGCCGTCGGCGTTGGGCACCAGCCGGCTGGCGACGCCGTGGCCGGTCAAATGGTCGCGGACGAAGTCGATCAGCGGCAAATTGCTGCTCGAGGAGATGGTTGGAAAACCGACCAACCGTTCGATCATGGTGATTTGGGGCGCCAAGGACGTCATCGCAAACCGGCTTCCGCGTCGAGGGGTGGCTGCCTAAGCGCCGGGGCCGCTGGCGGAGGCACGCTCGCCCAGACCGGCCCCGCATCGGGTTTCCAAACCCCGCAGCACAACCTGTGCATTGTGCAAGGCCCCGGGGGCGCGTCAAGGGGCGAGTGCCCTGGCTTCGACCGGCGCCCCCCAGTAGGAGTTCCAGGGGAAAATCATCACGCGCCCTTCTCACCCGGTCGGAAGCCCAAAACCGCACCGCGTCGGTGCCGCCACGCCAGCGCTGCGACCCGTCCCGGTCGCTCACGCCGGCTCGAAGGTCAGGTGCAGGTGCTGGGGGAAGGGGGTGCCGCCGGTGTCGATCTGGCCTTGGGCGCCCTTGGCCCGGCGCAGATTGGGGCGCTGGAAAAGGGGCTTCAGCAGGGCCGGGATCACCGCCCGGTTGATATGGGCGCCAAAGCAGGTGTGCATGCCATAGCCCCACAGCATGTAATCCACCCAGGGACGGTCGGTGCGGAAGGTGTTGGGAGCCGGGATCGACAGCGGATCGAACATCGCCGACAGATTGGCCGCGATCACGCATTGCCGGGCGGCGCGCCGGTAGATGACCGGATTGATCGGGTTGAAGTGCAGGGCTTCGAACAGACAGGCGGCCAGGGCGGTGTCGTCATCGGCCCGCGCGGCCGCCCGCCAACACATCCTGGGCGATACCGCCGCCGGGATGTCCTCGGACGCCCATTGGGATGAGATCTGGCGGCGGGGCTGGCGGGACCAGCAGGCCGGGGGCGGCCCGGACATCGTCCATGCCTGGATTTCTGTCAACGCCCAGGCCCAACCGGACGGCGAACCGGTCGCGGATTTGCAAGACCGGACGGATTGGCTGCAAGGCCTATGCGCGCGGTCCCGGCGGCCCGTGACGGTCGATGGCGCAACGCGGGAGGCCGGCGTGCGCCTGTTGGCCGGTCACGTCCGGCAGGGGCAGGGCGACATCCAGATCCAGGGGCCGGACCAGTGCCTCTGGCAGGATGGCTCGGCGATGATGACCGAGGTCAAAGGCACCTGGTTCGCGACCCCCAATGAACATTTCGGCTTCGTCGATGGCATCGGCGATCCGGTGTTTCGCGGCCAGTTGACGCCGGAGACCGAAAAACAGCGGGTGTCGGGCCGGGGCAAGCTCGCGGCCGGTGCCGGCAAGACGCGGAAATGGCAGCCCTTGGCCACCGGGGAATTCCTGTTGGGCCATATCGACGAAAGCCAGGAGATCGCCCCCGCCCCGCGCCCACCCGAACTCGTGCGCAACGGCAGTTTCCTGGTCTATCGCAAGCTGCACCAGAATGTCGGCAACAAAACCTGCCCGATCATCGGGGACCACGGCGTGCACACCCGCTATGTGATCGCGTCCGACCCCAAATCCGGCAACCTGCCCTTCCAGTGCGAAGGCGTGCCCCAATTCGTGCAGACCCGCGGCGGGGAATACTTCTTCGTCCTCAGCCTGACCGGCCTGCGCCTCATCGCCCTGGGCCTGGTCGACCCAACCTGAGCGGGGCCGATCTTCCGGACGCCGCTTATGGTGCCCTGATGGTCTTGGCCGTGGTGCCGAAGGCGAAGGCCGCCATGCTGATGGAGCCATAGGTATAGCTGTGGTGCAGGCGACGGGCGGCGCCATCATCCCAGCCAGCACCCATGGCGACAAAGAAGGGCAACAGGTGTTCGGGGCTCGGGTGGGCGATGGCGGCGATGTCGGTGATGCCGTCCAGGGTCACCAGCGCGTCGCGGTCCTGGGCGGTGACCCGGTCCAGAAGCCAGGCATCGAAACTTAGCGCCCAATCGGGCGGCGGCGTGCCCTCGGGTGCCATGGCGCGCAGATTGTGGGTGGCGGCACCGGAGCCGATCACCAGCACGCCCTCATCCCGCAACGGTGCCAGGGCCTGGCCTGCCGCGAAGTGCTCCGCCGGCCCCGCACCCCGGCGCAGGGACAGTTGCACGATCGGGATGTCGGCTTTCGGGAAAGCCAGCATCAGCGGCACCCAGACCCCATGGTCGTAGCCCCGGGTGGCATGGTTGGCGACCGGGTGCCCGGCCGCGGCCAACAGGCCGGTGACCCGGTCGATCACCCCGGCATCGGTCCGGGCCGGATAGCGCATCCGATACAGCGCGTCCGGGAACCCGCCGAAGTCATGCACCGTATCCGGTGCCGGGGCGCTGCCCACGGTGTGGGCGTCCGCCTCCCAATGGGCGGAGACGGCCAGGATCGCCCTTGGTGCCGGCAGGCGCTGGGCAAGGCCGGCCAGGAACCGCCGCGCCGGCAGGTCGTGCAAGGGCAAGTCCGGCGCGCCATGGGACAGGAACAGGCTGGGCAGGGCGGTCATGGCTCAGGCCGCCAGGCTGCGGTCGATGGGTGAGGCCAGCGGTCCCCGCGGCACGATGCCGGACGGGTTCAACGCCTTGATCGAGTAATACCCGGTCTTGATGTGGGTGAGGTTGACCGTCTCCGCGAGGCCGGGCAGGGCCAGCATGCGGGCCGTGTGCGCGGACAGCCCCGGATAGTCCGCGATCCGCTTCAGGTTGCATTTGAACAAACCATGATAGGCGGCGTCAAAGCGGACCAGCGTGACGAACAGCCGGATGTCGGTTTCGGTCACGGCCGATCCAAGCAGAAACGGCCGGCCATCGCCCAGCCGGTCTTCCAGCGTGTCCAGGGTGCCGAACACCTCGGCCACCGCTTCGTCATAGGCGGCCTGGGAGGAGGCGAAGCCGGCCTTGTACACGCCGTTGTTCAGCGTGGCGTACAAGACCGGGTTCAGGGCATCGATCGCGTCCCGATGGACGGCCGGGTATAAATCCACACTGGTGTTGGCAAGCGCGCCAAAGCCGGAATTCAGCATCCGCACGATGTCGGCGGACTCGTTATTCACGATCGTGCCGCGTTCCCGGTCCCACAGCACCGGGACGGTCGCCCGGCCGGTGAACACCGGATCGGCGGCGGTGTAGATCTGATGCAGGTATTCCGCACCCAGGATCGGGTCGGCCGTGGCCCCCTCGAAACCGCCGAAGCGCCAGCCCTGGTCGGTCAACGCCGGGGCCACCACCGCCAGGTCGATGACGCCGTCCAACCGTTTCAGTTTGCGGACGATCAGGGCCCGGGACGCCCACGGGCAGATCAGCGCCACATACAACAGGTACCGCCCAGGCTCGGCCTTGAAGCCACCGTCGCCGGTCGGCCCCGGCGTGCCGTCCGGCGTCACCCAATTCCGAAAGCTGGATACCTGGCGCACGAAGCGGCCCTGGTCATCCTTGGCCTGCACCGGTTGCCACGCCGCCGTCCATTTGCCGTCCACCAACATGGTCTGTCCTCCCGATCGGAACCCTGTGGCACTGTGGCCGGGGACGGGCCGACGATAAAGGGGCGGTTTGGCGCCGCACTGTCTGCCAGAAGTTGATAATGACGGGAGGGCGGATGGAAGACGCATGGCAAGCGACATCGACGGGGTTCGGTCAGCGGGGATACGCCGTGATCGCCGACCTGCTGCCGGCCCCCTTGCTGGGCTGGTTGCGCGATTTCGCCGATGATCTGGCGGCCCGAGGGCCCGATCCAGCCGCCGTCGCCCGGCTGGCCGCTGACCTGCTGGCCCGGCGGGAGCCGCCGATACCGGCGCACTACCCCTTTCCGACCGTGGTCACCGACACCTTTCCGGGGCCGGCGGCGTGATCTTGGCGGTCAGTGCACGGTGGCGGTGGCGGCCGTGGTGGTCTCCGGCAGGGGCCGCATATAGCGGGCCGCCGCCGGGGCGTGGGCCGGGGCCACGGTGGCGTCGGGCACCGGTGCCACCGGGTATTGCGCGTCCAACAGGGCCATGGCCCACAGCCGCCCCGGGCGCGCCGCCAAGGGGGCCACGCCTGCGCCGACGAAATGGCTCAGGATCCGGTCGGCATGGCCGGACCGGCCTTGCTGGAAGTCGGCGATGGCGGTGATGATCAGTGCCTCGCACGGTGTGACCGACTGGCATTTTGGGCAATTGACGGTCAGGCAGCGCAGCGCATGGCTGCCGATCACCCCCATCAGCAGGTCGATCTGGGGCACGGCCGAGGGCGCGCCGGCCATGGCATAGGCCGCCTCCAAGGCCACGGTGGTGTCGCTCCCGGCCATATGGGCCTTAACCCAGGTCCGAACCGTCCAAAGCACCAGCAACTGCCCGGACTTCAAGCCGGCCGTCCGTGTCTGCGTCATCATCGTTTCCCTTCGGATTGCCGCCGTGGCGGATGGATCACCGGCTTCGGACGCCGGCCTCGGTCAACACGTCGATCAAGGGCACCGCGCGGTCCCGCTCACGCCGCCGGTCTCCGGCCCCTTGATCCCGGTGATGGGCGACCGCGCCCGGTTGTGGGGTTGGGGCCGCGCCGTCCAGCACGGCCGTGAGGCCGAAATCCAGATCCATCGCTGCTCTTCCTCGGTCCGATCCGGACGGTTTTTAAGAATGCGTGTCATTCTCAAAAACCGTATCGCTGGCCGAAGGCGTCGTCAATTGAAATTGCGAGTCATTTGCAAAAAATGCCACCGAGCCCATGGTAAACCGGCCGAACCGATTTTCCGGACGGGAGACGGTGAAACTGGGCTATCCATCCACATATAGTCACAATCCGGCCCCATAGCCGGCCCCCATCCCACGCCCTGTCTCCCCGAGTTTTCCGATCGTGTCCCCGACCTCCGCCGTTCCGACCGACGCCTCCCCGCCGGCCTGGCCTTGGCTGTTCGTGCTGCCGCCGCTGCTGGTCTTGGCGGGCCTTTCCCTGTTGATCGGCCCCGTCCATGACCAGGGCCGGGTCACCTGGGGGGTGGACTGGATCCCGGCGTTGGACGTGCGCCTGTCCTTCCTGGTGGATGGGCTCAGCCTTGGGTTTTCCCTGATCATCGCCGTGATCGCGGGCTTCGTGGCGTTGTATGCTGCCACTTATATGCGCGGATATGATCATCAGCTGCGCTTCCATCTGACCCTGGCGGCGTTCTTTTTCGCCATGTTGGGCATCGTGCTGTCGGACAATCTGATCGGCCTGTTCGTGTTCTGGGAGCTGACCACGATCACCTCCTTTCTGCTGATCGGGTTTTTGGGTCACAAGCAGGACTCGCGGGACTCCGCCCAGCAGGCGATGATCGTGACCGGCGCCGGCGGCCTGGCGCTGTTGGCCGGAATCATCCTGATCGGCCAGGCGGCGGGCACCTTGGAGTTGAGCGTCCTGCTGACCGACCCCGAGGCCCAAGCGGCGCTGAAATCCTCGCCCTTGTTCCTGCCGATCCTGATCCTGGTCTTTTTGGGGGCCTTCACCAAATCGGCCCAGTTTCCGTTCCATTTCTGGCTGCCCGGCGCGATGGCGGCGCCCACGCCGGTCAGCGCGTTCCTGCATTCCGCCACCATGGTCAAGGCGGGCGTGTTCTTGCTGGCGCGGCTTAACCCGGTGTTCGGGGATGAGGCGGTGTGGCAGTGGACCCTGACCCTGTTCGGTGCTGTGACCGCCCTGTTGGCCTCGGTCTGGGCCATGCGCCAGACCGACCTGAAGCTGATGATGGCCCAGACCACGGTGATGGCCTTGGGCACCCTGGTCATGTTCCTGGGCAACGGCACGGAGGTCGGCACGGTCGCGGCGATGACCTTCCTGATCGTCCACGCGTTGTACAAGGCGTCGTTGTTCCTGGTGGTTGGCATTTTGGACCATCAGACCGGCACCCGGGACCGGGACCGGCTGGGCGGCTTGGCCCGCGCCATGCCGATCACCACCGCCGCTACCGCGTTGGCGGCGCTCAGCATGGCGGGATTTCCGCCATTCCTGGGCTTCTTGGGCAAGGAGCTGAAATACGAAGGGGCCCTGGCCGTGGCGACCGAGCCGGTGTTCGTTGCCGCCGTGGCGGTGTCCGCCAATTCGCTGATGGTGGCGGTGGCGGCGATCATGGCGATCGGGCCGTTCTTCGGCAGCGCCCGGGGTGCGCCGCCGCCGAAGTCCCTGGGCGAGGCCCATTGGAGCCTGTTGGCCGGCCCGGTGGTGTTGGCGACCGCCGGCTTGGTGTTCGGTCTGATGCCCGACACCCTGGGCGGCTTCTTGATTTTGCCCATGGCCGAGGCGGTGCTGGGCCAGCCGATCGACAAGACCTTGAAGCTTTGGCACGGCATCAACCTGCCCTTGATCCTCAGCCTCGCCACCTTCAGCTTGGGCGCGCTGTTGTATTGGGCGCGGCAGCCGATCCGCGCCGCATTGGCGGGTGCCGAGCCACGGGTGCCCAGCGGCGACGGGGGTTATGACCTGTTGCTGGCGTCGTTCAAGGGCTTTGCGGCCTGGCAGACCCGGATCATCCAGACCGGGTCGCTGCGCTGGTATCTGGGGGTGACCTTCACCTTCGCCGCCGTGGCGGTCGGCCTGCCGATCCTGGGGCAGTTGGACACCATCTTCGCCATCACCGTCTCGGGCCCGCGCTTGATCGATGTGGGGCTGGCGGCGCTGATCACGGTCGGCGTGCTGGTCACGGTCTCCACCCGGTCCCGCCTGACCGCGATCATCGCCTTGGGCGTGGTCGGCGCCGCGGTGGCGCTGATCTTCACCTTCTACGGCGCCGTGGACGTGGCGATCACCCAGCTGATGGTCGAAACCCTGCTGGTGATCCTGCTGGCGGTCGCCATGCTGCGCCTGCCCCGGTTTCGGGGCAGCAGCCACGGCACAGTCCGCAGCCGGGCCGGTGACCTGGTCATCGCCGGCACCTTGGGCTGCGTGATGGCACTGGTGTCCCTGGCCATGGTCACGGCGGAGTTCGAGCTGGACCTGACCGCCTATTTCGAGGCCAACAGCGCGCCGGAGGCGTTCGGGCGCAACATCGTCAACGTCATCCTGGTCGACTTCCGGGCCCTGGACACCTTCGGGGAGGTGGCGGTGGTCGCCATCGCCGGCCTGGCCGCCTATGGCCTGCTGAAATTGCGCCCCAAACCCCAGACGGAGGAGGAGCGGCCGTGAACTCCGTGATCTTGACCACCGCCACCCGGGCGGCGTCGGTGTCGATGATCGTGTTTTCGATCTTCATGCTGCTGCGCGGCCACAACGAACCGGGCGGTGGTTTCATCGGCGGGCTGATCGCCGCGGCCGCCTTCGCGGTCTATGCCATCGCCTGGGACGTGGCCGAGGCCCGCAAGGCCCTGCGCGTCGAGCCCGCCACCCTGGCGATGATCGGCGTGCTGGTGGCGATCGGGGCCGGCTTGTGGGCGATCCTGTTCGGGGACGCGCCGTTCACCGGCCAATGGCTGTTCCTGGGCGGCGGCGAGGCGGAGATCGCCCCGGCGCCGGGGGAGAGCGTCAAGCCCGATGGGCTGCCGATCTCCAACATCCTGGTCTTCGACATCGGCGTCTATCTGGCCGTGGTCGGTGCGGTCTTGGCGATCCTGTTCGGCCTGGAAGAGGAGATCTGAGGATCCGATGGAACTGTTGATCCCGCTTTTGGTCGGTCTGTTGGTCGCGGCCGCCGCCTATATGATGCTCAGCCGGGACGTCGTCGAATTCCTGTTCGGCCTGGTGTTGCTGTCGACCGCCGCCAACCTGATCATCTTCGCCGCGGGCGGCTTGACCTGGGGGGCCCCACCCCTGATCCCGGACGGCGCCGACGCCCCGGCCGGGCCGGTCGCCAATGCGCTGCCCCAGGCCTTGGTGCTGACCGCGATCGTGATCGGCTTCGGCCTGTTGGCCTTCGCGCTGGTGCTGGTCTATCGCTGCTACGGCACCCTGGGCACCATCGATACCGGGTCCATGAACCAGCACGACAGCACCCCCGACAGCCCCGCGGCCAAGACCAAGGGGGGGACTGGTGGCTGACCTGTTGTTGTTCCTGCCGATCGCGATCCCGTTCTTGAGCGCGGGCGCAGCGTTCCTGCTGCGTCACCGGTCGGAGTGGTCGCGGGCCGCCAGCATCCTTGGCAGCATCGCCCTATTCGTGGTCTCGGTGATCCTGTTCGCCCGGGTGTTGGACGAGGGCGTGGTGGCGGCCCAGATGGGCGGTTGGCCGGCGCCGTTCGGCATTACTCTGGTCGCCGACTTCCTCAGCGCGGTCATGGTGCTGATCACCGGCGTCATCGGTTTGGCCGTGGCCGTCTATGGCCTGGGAGAGGTGGACCGCCGCCTGGACCAGTACGGCTTCCAGGCCCTGTACCAGGTGTTGCTGGCCGGCGTCTGCGGCGCCTTTTTGACCGGTGACCTGTTCAACCTGTACGTCTGGTTCGAGGTGATGCTGATCGCGTCCTTCGGGTTGCTGGTGCTGGGCGGCAACCGGGCCCAGATGGAAGGTGGCATCAAATATGTGGCGCTGAACATCGTCGCCACCGTGTTCTTCCTGACCGCGATCGGTCTGCTGTACGGCTTGACCGGCACCCTGAACATGGCCGACCTGGCCGGGCGGGTGGCGGCACTGGATGATACGGCGCCGGTGCTGGCGGTGGCGCTGTTGTTCCTGGTGGCGTTCGGGATCAAATCGGCGGTGTTTCCGCTGTTCTTCTGGCTGCCGGCCGCCTATCACACGCCGAACGTGACCGTCTCGGCGGTGTTCGCCGGACTGTTGACCAAGGTGGGGGTGTACGCCTTGATCCGGGTGTTTACCCTGGTGTTCGACGGGGTCCAGGACACGGTCGGCCCGGTGCTGGTCTGGATCGCGGTCTTGACCATGGTCACGGGCGTCTTGGGCGCGGCCGCCCAGAACCAAATCCGCAAGATCCTGTCCTTCCACATCATCAGCCAGATCGGCTACATGGTCTTGGGCCTGGCCCTGTGGACGCCGTTGGCGCTGGTCGGCGCGGTCTTCTATCTGATCCACCACATCATCGTGAAGGCCAACCTGTTCTTGATCGCGGGCGTGGTGCGGGTCGGCCAGGGCAGTTTCGAGTTGAAGCATCTGGGCGGGCTGTATGTCAGCAAGCCCTGGCTGGGCCTGCTGTTCCTGATCCCGGCCTTCTCGCTGGCCGGGTTCCCGCCGCTCAGCGGGTTTTGGGCCAAGTTCCTGGTGGTAAAGGCCAGCCTGGACGCCGAAGCCTATCTGGTGGCGTTCTTCGCGCTGCTGGTCGGGCTGTTCACGGTCTTTTCCATGGTCAAGATCTGGATGGGGGTGTTTTGGGACACGCCGCCCGACCGGCCCGCCGAAGACAAGGACGGGTATGCGGTGGCCACGGCCACACCGGGGCTGGCTATGATCGCGCCCGTGGTGGCGTTGGCGGCGATCACCGTCGCGATCGGCCTGTACAGCCAGCCCATGGTGGTGTTCGCCGAACAGGCGGCCGACCAGATCCTGAACCCGTCCGCCTATATCGCCGCCGTGCTGGGAGGCCGCCCATGAGCTTCTTCCTGCTCAATCTGGTGCTGGCCATGGGGTGGCTGGCGCTGACCGGCCAGTTCAGCCTGCTGTCCTTGGTCGGCGGCTATGTGATCGGCTTTGGCGCACTGTGGGTGTTCAAGCCCATGTATGCCCAGACTCGGTATTTTTCCCTGACCAAGCGGGTGGTGGGCCTGATCCTGTTCTTCCTGCAAGATCTGGTGATGTCCAGCCTGCGGGTGGTGTACGACATCGTCACCCCGCCGATCTATGCCCGGCCGGGGATCATCGCCATGCCGCTGGACGCCAAGACCGATGTCGAGATTCTGGTGACCACCAACCTGATCTCCCTGACCCCGGGCACGTTGAGCTTGGATTTGAGCCCGGACCGCAAGATCCTATATGTCCACGCCATGTTCGTGGACGACCCTGAGGCCCTGAAGCGGGAATTGAAGGCCGGCATGGAGGCCAAGGTGCTGGAGGCCCTCCGATGATCGAGACCATCACCGACACCCTGTTCCAGATCTCCCTGATCATGCTGCTGGCCGCGGTCGGCTTCACCGTGTTCCGGTTGATCAAGGGCCCGTCCCTGCCGGACCGGATCATCGCCTTGGATCTGATCGCCCTGTTCCTGATCTGCTTTTGCGGCGTGTTCGCGGGCTCGACCGGCCAGGTCGCCTATCTGGACATCGCGGTGGCCCTGGCGCTGGTGGTGTTCCTGGCAACGGTCGCCCTGGCCCGCTACACCGAGCGCCGGCTGGTAATCCATGCCGGGCCCGATGACGCCGGCCCCGAAGACACGGCGGACGAGGCACCGGTCAGCGCATCCGCGACCCAGGGCAAGGAGGGGCCGCCATGATCGACCTGATCGCCGCCCTGATCACCCTGTTGGGAGCCGCCTTCGCCTTGGCCTCGGCCGTGGGCCTCGTGCGGCTGCCCGACATCCTGACCCGCATGCACGGCTCCACCAAGGCCGGCACCCTGGGCACCGGCCTGATACTGATCGGCAGCGCCATCACGCTGGCCGATGACATTGTCACCCTGCGGGTGATCGCGATTCTGGCCTTTCTGGTGCTGACCGTGCCGGTCGGCGCCCATCTCATCGGCCGTGCCGCCTACCGTACCGGTGTGCCGTTGTGGGGCAAGACCGTGATCGATGAGTTGGCGGCCAATGAGCGCACCGCCACACCGCGCGGTGACACCACCACCGAACGGAGGGACCCATGATCGACCTTGGCGCATCCATCGACCGGCTGGTCGGGGCCATCGGCGGTGCCGGGGGCCATCCCCAGGCGGGCCGGCCCGGCCAAACGGGCCAGCCGGCCGGGTCTGGCCCGTCGCCGCTGGCCGGCCTTGGCGGTTTGGGCGGCGGCGGCGCGTTCGGCGGCATGGCCGGCGGTGCCGCCATGGGCGGGCTGGCGGCGTTGCTGGTCGGCACCAAGACCGGCCGCAAGATCGGCGGCTCGGCGCTGAAATATGGCGGCATCGCCGCCGTCGGCGCCCTCGCCTACCACGCCCTGCGCCGGGCCTCGACACCCGGCGCGCCGCAGCCGACCGCACAGGCCGAAGTCGCCGCCCCTAGCCAGGACGAGGCCCAGCGTCTGCTGCCCGGCTGCACCCAAAGCGCTGGTCAGCAAGACCTGGCCCGGGCGCTGATCACCGCCATGATCTCCGCCGCCCATGCCGACGGCCATATCGACGAGACCGAACGCCAGAAGATCATGCAGGCGATCGAGGGCATGGAAGGGCTCGGCTCGAAGGACCGGATCTTCCTGTTCGACCAGCTGTCCAACCCGGCCGATGTGTCCGCCGTGGCGGATCTGGCCACCACGCCGGAACTGCAGGCGGAGATCTACCTGGCCAGCCGCCTGATGCTGGACCCGGATCAGGCCACCGACCGCGCATATCTGGACCGGCTGGCCATCGGCATGGGCCTGCAATCGGCCGTCCGGCAGGAGCTGGAGCGCGCGGCTCTTGAGGCAGCGCCGGCATGAAAAACTTGGCAGCGCCGGCCTGATTAGGGCGGCGGTGTTGCCGGGACCGGCCCCGTTCCCGGCGTCACCGTTGGCGCAGCTGCACGCCCGGTATGATGCTGTCATTGGGGAATAGCACCACCTGGTCCCCTTCCTCCAGGCCGGACAGGATCTGGACCTCCAGGTCGTTGCCGTGGCCCAGGCGCACCGGCCGCAGCGCAGCCCGGCCATCCTCCACGGCGAACACCACCCAGGGCTGATCGGCGCCGGCACCGCCATCGCCATCGCGCGCCCGGAACACCGCGGTCAGCGGCAGGTGCAGCACATCCCGCCCTTCCCACAGCACCACCCGGGCATCGACCTGAAAGCCGTGCCCCAGCCGGTCCCACACCGGGTGGGGGTCGGTCAGGTCGATCAGCACGTTGACCCGCTGCTCCTCGATGCCCAGCGCCGAGATCTTGGTGAAGCCGAACGGGTCGATGCGGCGCACGGTGCCGTTGATCGGCACGGGTCCCCCCCAGTTCTCGATCAGCACCCGGGCTCCGGGCTGGATGCGGACGGCGTCCGTGGACAGGAAATCGGCCACGATTTCCAGGTCGGCCGGGTTGCCCACTTCAATCAGCGGATCGCCGGGCTGGACGACCGCCTCGCTCTCCTGCAGGATCCGCAGCACCGTGCCATCGACCGGCGCCATGATCGGCACGCACGGGCAGGCGCCCGCGCCCTCGGGGTTCGCGGTCGGCTGCAGGACCCGCAGTTCCGCCGCGCGCAGCTCGGACAGGCGCATGCCGACGGTGGCGGTCGCAGTGCCCACCGCCGCCTCCCGCGTGCGGTACAAGCGTTCGGCATCCTCCAGCGCCCGGGCGGACACGGTGTTGCTGGCGCGCAAGGTGCGGGTCCGATCGACCTCGCTGGTGGCGAAGTCCAGTTCGGCCCGGGCTTCGGCCAAGGCGGCCTCGGCCTGGGCCAAGGCGGCGCGGGAGGCATCGACCATGGCCTGGGCCTCGGCCTCGCTCCGGACATCCAGGAAGGCGGGGTCGATCGGCTCAATCTCGGCCAGGACGGTGCTGAACGCCTGGACCGGATCGCCTTCCTCCATTTCGGTGCGCAGCGCCCGGCCCATGATCGGCGCCGAGACCACGAACACATCCTTGATCCGGGTCTCCCCCTCATTGGTGACGCTGGCGATCAGCGGCCCGCGCGCGACCGTGACCAGGTCCACGTCCACCGGCTGGGGCTGGAAGGCGTAGACCAGCGCCCCGGCCAGGAGCCCGGCTGGGATCATCCAGGTGACAAGGCGGCGCAGGCTGGCGGACATGGCGGTCACTCCCGTGTTTTCAGGACGGCGATCAAATCCAGCCGGTCCAGGCGCCGGCGCACCAGGCCGGCGGCGGCGGTGCCGGCCAGGACCGCGACGATCGCCGACCAGCCCAAGGCGCTGGGCGGAATCACCAGCGGCACGCGGTACAGCTCGGTCTCGAAGCCCAGTGACATCACCCAGACCAGCCCGAAGCCCGCCGCCGAGCCCAGCGGCAAGGCCAGCAGCAGCAGCAAGGCGGCCTCCCCCAGCAGGATGTAGGAGACCTCCCAACGGGTAAAGCCAAGCACCCTGAGGGTCGCCAACTCGCGGCCGCGCTCGCTCAGCGCGATGCGGGTGGCGTTGTACATGACGCCGATGGTCAACGCGGCGGAGAAGCCGGTGAAGAACCCCACGAACACCAGGATCGTGCCGCCGATCGTCGCCAGGAAGGTGTCGCGGGCGGTCTTGTCCACGGTCACGGTGGCCACGGCCGGGATGTCCTGCAGGCGGGCGTACAGGGCCGTCTCACGCGCGGGGTCGACCAGCACGGTGGCGAAGGTGACCACGCCCGGCTCATCCAAGGCCCGGTTCAGCGCATCCAAGCCCATATGGATTGGCGTGTCGATCAGCGTGTCCTGAAGGCCGACGATCCGGGCGTCGATCACCGGCCGCCGGCCTTCCAAAAGCTGGATCCGCACGGTGTCGCCGGCGCGCACCCCCAGCTGTTCGGCCAAGTAACTGGCGATCACGATGCCGCCCTCCGGCACCGGGATCCGCCAGCCGCGGATGTCATCGATCACCTGCAGGCGCGGGTCCGGGGCCAGGCCCGTGACCGTGCCCCGATGGCGGCTGGCCCCCACCTGCACCTCGGCCGCCACGATCCGCATCGGCTCGACCGCCCGCACCCCGGGCAGGCGCCCGATCGCGGGCAGGGCGCTGGTGTCGATGGTGTCCTGGAAGCCGATGGTCACGTCCTGGTGCTGGGTGTGGTCGAAGTAACTGAACGCCAGGTGCTTGATCGCCGGCTCCCAGTGCAGGGCCAGGATCAAGGTTGCGACCGCCAGCGCGCAGCCGGTGGTGGTCAGCGCCGACCGGACCGGTGACCGGACGATCTGGCGCAGGATGATGCGCGTCGGCTGATCCAGGCCGCGGGCCAGCCAGCCTGGCAAATCTGCGGAGCGGAAGTTCTGCGGGGCGGGCGGGCGCATCGCCTCGGCCGGGTGCAGGCGCGCGACCTGCCGGACCGACCACAGCGCCCCCAGCAGTGCCGTGCCCAGCGCCACCGCCGCGGAAACCGCGAAGGCCGTGGGGTCGGGCCGGAAATGTAGGAACGGAAACCGGAACACCTCGCCATACAAGCGGGTCTGATAGATGCCCAGATACGCCCCGATCAGCCATCCCAGCAACAGGCCGACCCCGGCGATCGCCATCGCCAGCTTGGCGTAGTGCCAGCCGATCTGCAGGTCCGTATAGCCGAACGCCTTCATCAGGCTGATGTCCTGGCGCTCGGTGGTGACCAGCCGGCCGATCACGGTCTGGGTCAGGAACGCCGCCACGGACAAGAAGATCGCCGGCATGATCGTGGCCAGGGTGCGCAGTTGCTCGAACTCGTTCTGCAGAAACCAGTTGGATACCTGATCGGCGCGGGCGATGGCGCCAAGGCCGCCATAGGGCTGCAGCAGGGTGTCCAGGGCCGGGATCACCGCCCGTGCCGGGGTGCCGTGGGTCAAGGCCAGGCTGATGTCGTTGAAGGCCCCATCCAGGTCATAGGCCGCGTCCAGGGCCGACCGGCTCATCCAGATCACCGCGAACCGGGCGTCGTCGGGGACCAGCCCGCCCGGCGCGATCGCGTAGATATATTCCGGCGACAGGGCGATGCCGGTGACCCGCACCTCCCGCTTGGCGCCGTTCATCAACACCCGCACCCGGTCGCCCAGCCGCAGGCCGTGGGCCTCGGCGAAGGGCTGGTGGACCACGGCTTCATCGGCGTGGCCCGCCCGCGGCAGCCGCCCGGCCCGCAGCACCACGCGGTTGAGCAGCGCCGGTGCCCGGTCCGGCAGCGACAGCAGCCGGGCGACGATCGGCTCGGCCAGGGTCGCCACCTCCACCGTCGCCCAGCCGACCGCGCGGGTTTCCACCGTCTGCACGCCGGCGAGGGCGCGGATCCGGTCCGACAAGGCTTCCGGGGCCCGTTCCAGGTCCGCGAAGATGTCGGCGAAATGCTGGCGCTCGTAATAGGTATCGCCGGTGGCGCGCAGGGCGCTCAACGTGGTCAGGGACATCACCAACAGCGCCACCCCGGACGCGACCACCAGGGCCACGGCAAGAACCTGGCCACGCAGCCGCCAAAGGTCCCGAAGCAGTTTCCGGTCCAAAGGCGCCATGGCCGGATCACCAGCTGATGTCGCGCGGCCGGAGCCGGCGGGGATTGACCCGCTCGGCCGCGATCCGGCCGTCGGCCATGGCGATCACCCGGTGCGCCATGTCGGCGATGGCCTGGTTGTGGGTGATCACCACCGTGGTGGCACCCAGCTCCGCGTTGGCCTGCTCGACCGCCTCCAGGACCAGCACGCCCGTGGTGCTGTCCAAGGCGCCGGTCGGCTCGTCGCACAACAGGATTCGCGGCCGCTTGGCGATGGCACGCGCGATCGCCACCCGTTGCTGTTCGCCCCCCGAGAGCTCGGCGGGGAAGTGGCCCCGCCGGTCGGCCAGGCCGACCAGCCCGAGAGCGTCCCGGGGCGACAGGGGGGCGTGGGCGATCTCCGTGACCAGAGCGACGTTTTCCTCCGCGGTCAGGGCGGCGATCAAATTGTAGAATTGGAACACAAAGCCGACACTCTGGCGGCGATAGCGGGTCAGGGCGGCGTCACCGCACTGCGCCAGGTCGATGCCGTCGGCGATGACCGTGCCGGCGCTGGGCGCGTCCAGCCCGCCCATGATGTTCAAGAGCGTGGACTTGCCGCTGCCCGACGGGCCCAGCAGCACCACCAACTCCCCCCGCGCCAGATCCAGATCGATGCCGCGCAGGGCATGCACGGCGGCGGGCCCCGCGCCATAGACCTTGGTCACCCCCCGGCTGGACAGGACACTGTCCGCGCCCGGCGACCGGTCAAGGGCGGGGGACGCCATAGCGCTACCGCGCCGTCTTGGGGGCCGGCCGGGGCCGTGCCGGGGGAGAAACCATGCGAGCCAGCATGGTTTGAAACTATTCCATGGCGCGCCCCGCCACGTTGACCCAAGTCACGGCCCGGACGCCCCGACCCGCGGCCCGGTTGGGCACCGGGCGCTGGCGACCCTACAGGCGCTTGGCGTATTCGGTGCCGCGATAGCTGGTCTTGACGGTAAAGAACCCTTGCCTGTTGGCGTCGCTGATCACCTCCTCGGTGATTCTGCGAATGTCGGTCAACGTGTCCTCGAAAAACCGGTCCATGTCCGCACGTGTATAGTTTTGGTCGAAAAGCAGGCGGAACGGTGTGTTGCCGGACGTTGCAAAACTATGAAGAAATTTCGTCAAAGCAAATCGGCTGGTCTTGTGCCCGTTGATGAAAGAGCCTGAGATGACAACACGGTGGGTTTTGTAACCGAATGGCGGTTTGACCAAATCTGAGTTTTCCAGCTTGATCAAACCATGTTTTTCCAAAAATTTAATTTCAGCTTCGGTAAAGTCTGGCAGGTATTCCTTATTGGTTTTTCGATTTTCCTCAAGCCTGTTGACCAGCTCCAATCCAAAAATAAACCATATCATGAGTTTGTCGAAGTCAGCGGGTAGATCGCCGCTGGGTATGGTTCCGCTGATCTTGGTCAGGTCGGTTTGCAACCGCGCCAAGTCGACGCCGTGTTCGGCGACAGCCGCCCTGATCTTGTCATCCAACCCGACCATGTCCACCGGGCTCAGGTGCGTGGCGCGGTCGGCGAGGAACGCACCGGCGTCCTGCGGCCCGGTCCGCCCCAGCGCGTTGGCGACGATGCTATCGGCCCGGCGCCTCTGGAAGCCTTCGGTCAAGTCATGGAGGTTGCGCGACGCCAGCGAGGCATCGACCACCTTCGCGAAATCCCGCTGCGCGACCTTCATGCGCGCATCCATCATTTCTTTGATGTTGGTTGGGGTTTCCGTGACGTGGCGGGATTCGTACTCTCCGGCCTTTTCGATCGCCTTTTCTTGCAGGGTTTTGGCCAGATCGCTGATGTCCAAGGGGGTGTCGCGGGCAGATTTCACGGCGCCGCCGATGTTTTGGGCAGCCAGTTCCAAGGCTTTCATGCCGATTGCGGCCGCCCCAAGAACAATGCCACCGGCCAGGTTGAATGGCGGCGGCGCATACTGGTGAATCATCTTGAACAAACCGGTGGCGAGCGCCTTGCGCATCTCCGCGCGCTTCGCCTCTTCCGCGGTCGCGGCCATTTGATTTTTTTCAACTTCCCGAAGCGCGTCCTCAATTTTGTTTGCCGCTGAAACATAAAGGTTAAGACTGGTGGCAATATTTTTTGTTTTGGCGAAATCAATGATGGTCGCCCACCCCACCCGCTTCGCATACAATTCCGACTGAGCAGATTGAGTTTTTGTTTCAAACGCTTTTTTTCGACGCAAACGCTCTAATTCCATCTTGGCTTCGGCAATCTCCTTGTCGCGGTGCGCTTTTTCCGCGGCCAACCCCTTTTTGGCGAGATCTTGCCATTGGCCAGCAATTGCGCGATGGTGTTCTTGTTTTTCTGTTGCTGTTCTTGTCTCTCTCCAAACCCGTATCTTGCCAATACGCTCACCGAAGCTTCGTTTGTGCTGTGTCGTGTCGTGACTTAAGATCGATTTTATTTCCCCTGTCACCGCGTCTAAAATTGAAGAGTATTTTGTGCCGAGCCCATCAATATTATTATGATACATCACGGCAATCGATAAGGCGTTCAATTTTATGAAGGCTTTTGTTGACTCATAGTAATACCAAGATCCGCGCGCCTCGTCACCCACGGCCTTTAAAAGGTCGTCGGCGGTGACTTGGTTGACCTCGTTGAACAACAGGGACAGATCCCGGTCGCCGACCCCTTGCCGCCGCGCTTCGGTGACAGCGGCGGTCATCCGGTCCCGTTCGCGGCCAATCTTCTGGGCCACCGCGGCGATGAGAGCGGTCACGGATGGGGCGGCGGGGCTGGTCATGGCGGCATCCGGTATGGGCGCAAGAGTATTGCAAAGATTATCGAAAAATTGGATTACAATACAATGATCATTCTATCAATCTGCCCGATAAGCAAAAAAGTCGCCCCACTTGAGGGCGACTTTCCCAAAGGCTCGGTAACGTTTTAATATAGGGTGCTTTAGCCCACGAACGCCCGTTCGACCACGAAGGTGCCGGGTTCGCTGTTGGAGCCTTCGACCAGGCCGAAGTCTTCCAGGATCGCCTTGGTGTCCTTCAGCATCGCCATGGAGCCACAGATCATGCCCCGGTCCTGCTCCGGCGTGATCTTGGGCACGCCCAGCTTCTCGAACAAGGCGCCCGATTGCAGCAGATCGGTGATCCGTCCCATGGCGGCGGTTTCGTCCCGGGTGGTGGTGGCGAAATGCGTCAGCCGGCCTTGGGTGAACTCCCCCACCAGCGGGTCTTCCAGGCACTGTTCGACCAGGTCATAGCCGTACTTCAGCTCGTCGGCCTGGCGGCAGGTGTGGGTCAGGATCACCTGCTCGAACTTTTCATAGGTTTCCGGGTCCCGGATCAGGGACGCGAACGGCGCGATGCCGGTGCCGGTGGAGAACATCCACAACCGCTTGCCCGGCAACAGCGCGTCCAGGACCAAGGTGCCGACCGGCTTTTTCTTGATCAGGATGGTGTCGCCTTCGTGGATCTTCTGCAGATGCTCGGTCAGCGGCCCGCCGGGCACCTTGATCGAAAAGAACTCCAGCTCCTCATCCCAGGCCGGGCTGGCGATCGAATAGGCCCGGTAGACCGGCTTTTCCGCGTTCGGCAGGCCGATCATCACGAATTCGCCGGACCGGAAGCGCAAAGACTGCGGCCGGGTGGTGCGGAACCGGAACAGCCGGTCGGTGTAGTGCT
>CAYNRD010000005.1:0-16913 GCA_964399515.1 uncultured Mycobacteriaceae bacterium
GCGCGGCGCGATGCTGGATGGCGCCAATTTGACTGATGCCCGGCTGATGGAGTCCGATCTGGGGCCCTTGCCGATCCAGGGTTCGGCCTCACGCTGGGTCTCGTCACAGCTAAGGAATGTGAAATTGAACCGCGCCGACCTGTCAGGTACCACGCTGGCCGGAGCGAACCTGACCGGAGCGCAACTGACCCGTGCGGTGCTGGTGCGAACCAATCTGGAGCGGGCGGACCTGACCGACTGTCTGTTCCACGAGTGCCGAATACAGGACGCCAACCTGGCCAACGTCATCGTCCGGCGCACGGCGGGTCTGCGGCGGTGACCGCCGGCGCCGATCGCGCGCGAGGGGAGTTGGGTGCATGCGGATTCTGATCGTCGATGATCACCCGTTCAATCTGAAGGTGACGGCCCGGCAGGTGGCCAAGCTTGGCCATGAAGTGGAGACCGCCTCGGACGGGGCCCAGGCCCTCGACGCCTGGCGGGACCGGGGCCATGACGCGATCCTGACCGACATCAACATGCCCGAACTGGATGGCTACGGCCTGGCCGAAGCGGTGCGGGCGGCCGAAAGCGAGACCGGCCGCCCGGCGATTCCGGTGATCGCCATTTCCGGCAACGCGGAGCCGGCCGATCTGGACCGGGCGCGGCAGGCCGGTATTGACGCCTTGATGGAAAAGCCGGTCACCTTGGATGCCCTGAAGGCGCAGTTGGCCCGGCATGGCGGCGGCGGTTCGCCGGTACAGCCCGCCCTGGAGGCGGCGGTAGCGCCCGCCGATGGGCACGCGCCGGTCGATCTGTCCGGCCTGGCACCCCTGTTCGGCGATGATCCCGCGACGCTGCGCGGCTTGGTCGACCAGTTCCTGGACAGCAGCGCGCCCAGCGTCACTGGCCTTGTCGATGCGCTTTCATCCCGCGACCGCGCCGGGCTTGAGGCGAGCGCCCATAAGCTGAAGGGGGCGGCGGGCTTGGTGAAGGCCGACGCGGTGGCGGTGCTGTCGGCCGAACTGGAAACCCTGAGCATGAACGCGGCCGACGCCGAACTGTGGCCGAAGGCCGATGCCTTGGTCGGCCGGCTTACGGTCGCGGTCGACGCGGTGCGCGGGTTTCGCGCCCGGATGTGAGCGGTCAGGTGCCGGTCAGATGGGCCTTGGCGCATTGGGCCAGCGCCTCGACCTGGCGGGAGATCGCCGCCAGTTCGTCGGCGTCGGGCGCCGCGCTGTCATCGAAATCGGGGTCCCGTAGGTGCCGCGCCAGTTGTTCCTCGGTCTCGGTGGCATGTTCCGAAACATCGGACAACCCATACAGCCCCGCGGAGCCGGCCATGCGATGGATTTCCGCCCGCAACGACTTGGCGGTGCCCAGCTTCCACCCGTCCTCGGTCAACTCAATGGTCAAGCGCTGGATGATTTCCAATGCGTCCGGCAACTCATCCAGATAGGCCGCGCGCATTTTTGCCAGACGCTCGGCCATCTTGGCCTTCCGCGCTTCCAGAGAGGGGTCAACCGCCATGGTGGGTGTCCCAGAGTTCTTGGACGAGTTCCGCCAACGTCATCGGGTCAAAGGGCTTGGCCAAAACGCCGATCGCCCCCAGCTCCACCAGGCGTTCCCTCTCGGCCGCCACGGTCTTGCCGGTCAAAAAAATCACGGGAACAGAAGACGTATCCGTAGTTAGACGTAACCGCTCCAAAGTGGCGGGTCCATCCATTTCCGGCATCATCACATCCAGAAGGATCAAATCCGGCACCCTGTGTTGCAGCGTCGCCAGGGCCTCCGCGCCCGATGCCACGCTGTCGATGTCCAATCCGCCGACCTGTTCCAAGGCCAGGGTCGCCACTTGGCGGATGAACGGGTCGTCATCGATCAGCAGGACGGTCTCAAGCTCCGGCGGCATGGCAAAGCCCCTGTCTTGGCGGTTGGCGTGATCGGCTGACCGGCGGGGCTGGTAGCCGCGGGGCCGGGCCCGGACGACAATATCCCAAAGGATACTTTAACAGTTTTATTTCCAAGTATATGGGTGACAGAAGGAAGTTTACTGTGGTGCCATGCGTGCGTCACGGCCAGACCCGTTCGGGCGTTGTGCAGGATCCGGACAGAGGGGGTATCTGTCCGGATCGGCGGGCCGTTCCGGGAACAGGGCAGCGGGGAAGGGGGCACCATGTCGGCTTTAGCGCGCGACGCCGTGAAAGATGCCGAGGCGGTCGGCGCCGGTTCCGGCGTGCATGCCGCTGGCCCGATCCGGCCCGTGCCCATGGCCGATCAATATGATGCCTATATGCAAAGCGGCGCCTATGACAGCCGCTACCCGGCGGCCAATCCCCGGGTTCTCTCGGTGGTGGGCCAAATGGTCGCCCGGCTGGCGCCCGGCCAGGCGGTGGTCGATTACGGCTGTGGCAATGGCCGGTACTTGGTGCCCGCGGCCCAGCGTCACCCAGGCCCCGTTTTCGGCTGCGACATCAGCGGCGAAGCGTTGGGGATGCTGTCGGAGCGCCTCGCCGGATTGAGCCTCGAGCGGCGGGTGACCCTGATCCACGGCGATATCGACCGCCTGTTGGGCCGGGAGGCGCCGCCGGTCGGGCTGGCGATGATGCTGTTCGGTGTTCTGTCCCACATCCAAGGCCGGGATGAGCGGCTGAGGACCTTGGACGGTTTGCGCGCCATGGCGGACGGCCCCCGCGCGCGGCTTTTGGTGTCGGTGCCCAACCGCTGGCGCCGGTTCCGGGCCTGCGGCACCCGCCAGCGCGCCGAAACCGGCGACGACGTCTTGTACAGCCGGGTGATCGACGGCGCGGAGCGGCAGTTCTACTACCACCTGTACACCAAGGCTGGCCTTGTGGCGGATCTAAACCGCGCTGGCTGGCGGGTGACCCGAATCCAGGCCGAAAGTGTAGCCCCGGAAAGCGCCATTTCCCATTTGCAGGCCGCGCGGCGCGGCGGCGGCTCCCGGGCCTGGGCTTCCAAGCTGGCTTTGGGCCTGGATGGTCTGGCCGCCGATGCGTTGCCGGCGGATGTGGGCTATGGCTTCCTGGCCGTGGCCCGGCCACGGTGAGGGGATGATGACAGGGCAACGACGGGTGAGGGAGCGGTGACAGGGATGCGCCGTTCGAGGCTGGGGGCGGTCATCGTCCCGTGGGTGGCGATGTTTGCGTTGGTCGTGTTTTTGGCCCCGGGCGGCCCGGCCCGGGCCCAAACCGTGCCGGACATGGCCCTGCCGGGCTGTGTCGACCGGCTGAGCGTCGAGCCCGGCGTGCTCAGGGTGGCGATCCGCCCAGCACCCCCGTTCGTCCAGGAGCACCCGATCCGCCAGTTGGAAGGCATTTCGATCGACCTTTGGGAGGCGATCGCCCGGGATTTGGGCGTGGAGTTCGCCTATGTCTGCCTGTCCCTGGACGATACGCTGTTCGGCCTGACTAATGATTGGGTCGATGTCGCCATCTCGCCCCTGACCATCTCCGCGGCGCGCGAGCGCGCCTTTGACTTCAGCCACCAGTATTTCAACTCGTCTCTGGTGGTGGCGGGGCCTCGGGACGCGGTCAATTTCGATTTCGACCGGGTGATCAGCTCCATCCAGGGCCTGATCGCCTCCCCCGTGGTGTTGGGCGCGCTGATCGCCTTCGCGGTGCTGGTGGTGACGGTGACCATGGCCGGGTTTTGGCAGCTGGCCCGGCTGCAAGCGCAAAACCGCATGCTGGGTGAGGAGAAGTACAAATTTCCTGGCAAGGAGTTTTTGGTCCCTCGAGTGGGCATGATCACTTTCGCCAACCTGTCCGGCCTGAACAAGGAGTTCTTGAAGTTCGAGACCTTCGGCCTCCAGGCGCTATACTTTTTCACCGTCGCCGCCGGGGCATTGCTGTCGGCGGCGATGGGCGGACTGTTCACGGCGATCCTGGTCAACTCCGTTGACCAGGGCCGGTTGCCGAGCCCAGACTCGGTGCCGCTGGAGCGGCTCAGCACCCTGGACGGGTCGACCGCCGACCGGTTCATCACCGAGCTTGCCCAATTGGGGGTCGGGGAGCGGCCGATCTGGCGCCGTCGGGAAAGCTGGGCCGCGGCCTTGGACGATCTGGTGACGGGCGAGGCGGATTTGGTGGTCGGTGACTGGGTGCAGTTGGCGTTCCTGGCCAACCAGCCCGCCTACCGGGACCACGTCGTGGTCGACGGCAACGCGCTGCAGTTCGAGCCTTATGGCTGGGGTATGGCGCCCAGAAGCCCATTTCGAGACCTGATCAATCAGCGTATGATCGCAATCCTGCGTTCGGAGGAATGGCCGAGCACCGTGCGCGGCTATGTGGGGACGGACTTGGCGACAAACTGACCTGGATGTGGGGCCGGGTCCGAAGGGGCGGGGAAAGACGGATGGGTGAGTGGACGATGCTGGGGCGTGCCGCGGCGGTCGCCGTGGCGGCGCTGATGCTGCCGGCGGGCGATGCGGTCGCCCAGGATGCCCCAAGCGGCGCCATCGCGGAGATCCAGCGGCGCGGCGAGGTGGTGATCGGGGTCAAGAACGATTACGCGCCATTTGGCTTCCTGGACCAGGACCTGAACCACGCCGGCTTCGACGTGGACGTGGCCCGGCGCTTAGCCGAGGACTTGGGCGTGCCGGCCCGCCTGGTGACGGTGCATACCGCCTCCCGCCTGCAGAAATTGGAGGCGGGGGAGGTCGATATCGTCGTCGCCACCATGGGCGACACGGAAAAACGGCGCGAGGTCGCGCGGCTGATCGAGCCCAACTACTTCTCTTCGGGCTTCAACATCATGGTGCCGAAGGCGGCCGGCATCCGGGACTGGAACGAGCTGCGCGGCCGGACGGTCTGTGTGTTGAGCGGGGCGTTGGGCAACAAGATCATGGCCCAGCGCATGGGTTTTGAGCTGCGCACCTTCTCCAAGACCGGGGACGCCCTGCGTGGCCTGCGCGAAGGACAGTGCGCGGGCTACCTGTATGACGATGTGGCGATCCAGGCCGATCTGGGCGCCCCCGAATGGCAAGACTATGAAATGCCGCTGGACTCCCGGCTGGTGACCCCGTGGGCGGCGGCGGTCGCCCGCCGGCACGCAGGCTCGGACCTGGAGCGGCTGGTGGCCGCCACCATTGGGACCATGCATCGGGACGGGGAGCTCTTGGCCCTGTCCGAACGATGGGGGCAGGGCCGAACGCCCTTCCTGATCGAACAACAGCGCCTGTGGTCGGCGCGCACGCCGGACGGCCAGCCGCTGTGCCTCTGGAACGACCAGGGGGTGCTGACCCCCGACTGTCGGAACCAGCAATTGCTGACCGCGTCGGAGACGGGTGGCCTGTTGGGCTTGTCGCTCGCCTTCCGGGAGGTGACCGGCCTGAACCTGACCCTGATCCATGACACCTATGACCAGTGGCTGTTCGTTCGCGGCATTCTGACCACGCTGGTGCTGTCGGCGCTGGCCGTGGCCGGCAGCCTGGTCGCGGCGGTGTTGGGGATGCTGGTGATCGCCAATTCGCGCTGGCTGGCGCCGGTGGTGCGGGCCTGCTTCGCCTTCTTCCGGATGACGCCACCCCTGTTGCAGATGTATCTGGTGTTCTTCGGCATCGGCGGATTGGTGTTCGCCCAGTTCGGCTTCGGCTTTTCAGGCTTCCTGGTGGCGGCGTTGGTGCTGTCGCTGTACGCCGGCGCCGCGATCACCGCCGCCCTGTCCGATGTCTGGGTCCTGCATGGCCGGCCCCGATTGGGCCCCAAGGGCATCCTGGCCTTGATCCCGGAAGCCTATGGGCCGGTCATGGCCAACTCCGTCAACGTGGCCAAGGCGACCGGCATGGCCAGCCTGATCGCCGTGCCCGAGCTGATCTATGCCACCACCAGCATCGTCGCCGAGGCGGGCAATCCGGGGGTGATGCTGCATCTGACCGTGCTGGTCTACTTTCTGATGGTGTTGGCGATCGTCGCCGGCTTCGACCGGTTCGGCCAGTTTTTGCAGCGAAAAGCCCACACCCAGGCGGGATTGACCCCGGCGGCCCCGGCCCCGGAGCCGCCCGATGTGCCGGTTGCCCCGGCCCCCACCGCGCAACCGGTCCGGGGGTAAGGCGCCATGGACATCATTGAAAGCCTGATCACCTGGACGCCGGTTCTGGCGGAAGGGTTCGTTTGGAACATCGTGGTATCGCTGACGGCGATGGTGATCGGCACGCCGCTCGGGCTGATGCTGGCCTGGGGGCGGGACGCGGCGCCCGACCGGGGCATGGCCCGCGGCTCGGTGCGCCGGGCCTGCGTCGGGCTGACTAGCCTGACCCGCAATGTGCCCACCTTCGCGTTTCTGTTCTACATGGCCCTGGTCATCCCGCGGGATTTCGAGATCGCGGGTGAGCTGTACTCGGTGCCGGCGTGGCTGGTGGCGTCGATCGGCCTTGGGTTGGGGGTCGCGGCGTTCTGTTCGGACAACGGTCTGATCGCGCTTCGCCGCCTGCAGGACCGTGACATGACCAAGGCCCTGCTGTTCCTGCCGTCCTGGAGCGGGTTTTTCGTGATCATCCTGATGGCCTCGGCGACCAGCTCCGCGATCGGCGTGCCGGAAATCGTCTCCAAGGCCAACGCGGTGATCACCGCCACCGGCGACCAGGGCTTGATGGTGTGGATTTATCTGTACGCCATGGGCTGGTTCCTGGCCTTCGCTCTGGTGGTCAACGCCCTGGTCGCGGGCCTGCGGCATTTGCTGCACGCCCGGACCACCCGCCAGGACCCTGTGTTGGTGGAATGATCCAGATGCGGGGGGGCCGGGGCGCCGCGGCCCGGGCCTAATCCCGCCCATGGGGCTCCCAGGCGGCGGCGGACGCCGCCAGCCACGCCGCCTCGGCGTCGCGGGTTTCCCCGGCGGGATCATCGGTCCGCTCGAACTCGTATTCCGCCCACGCATCCTGCAGGCTCTTGGTCTCCTCCAGCACCAGGGCCAAGCCATCCTCCAGCAGCATCAGCAGCTGGTCCGGCATCGCCGTACCCTCCACGGCCCGGCATTCCAGACCGTGCAGGTCGGCCGCCGCCGCCTGGGCACGCTTCAGCGCGTTGGCCAAGCCGTCCAAGGCATCCAACACGGTTTCGGTCTCCTCCACCGTGTCGGCATCGACCATGGCCAGCGGCCGGTCCCGTGGCCGGGGCGGGGCAAAGGTGCCGGGGTGCGGGGCGGGGCTGCCCTGGCGGGCGGGGCGGGGGTGCATGGGCATGGGACGGCCTCCCTGATGACGTTTCGACGTCGGCACTGTGCTTGAAGTGCAGGAGGCGGTCAACAAAAATGTCCAAAAAGCACAAAATAGACGATTGGCGGGCTAACGGTTCAGGATCAGGGTCATGCGCGGCAGGGCCGCCCAGTCCAGGTTTTGGTCGACCAAGGGCTCATGGTTTGGGTTCAGCGACAGCAGATCGAACACCTCGGGCGTGCTGCCCCGGGTCAGGCGCTTGAGCAGCCGCGCCCCGTCGGTGACCTGGACCACGCAGACCGTGTTGCGCAGGTCCCCGGGTGGGCGCAAATCATCGGGCGCGAAGCCGATCAGGCAGCCTTCGGGAAAGGACGGCTCCATGGAATCGCCGACCACCTCCAACCACTCCATCGCGCAAAGCTCCGAGGCGTCCAAAGCGCTGATTTCCGCGCCGTCGACCGGCAAGCTCTCGGCCGCCGAATTGGCATTCGCCCGCGCCATGACCCGGATACGGCCGCTTGGCCGGCTTTCGCCGCTGAGCAGCCACCACGGATCGACGCCCAGCCGGCGGGCATAGGCGATCGCGTCCTCCACATCGAAGGCTCGGGACCGTTTCGGGTTCTCGTGGTGGGCATAGGTGGTGATGTTGCGGCCAAGCGCGCGGGCGAATGCCGTGGCCGTTGAAAACCCCGCCGCCTCCCGCGCCCAGCGCAGGCGCTGTTGCTGGGTTGGCAGCCGCGAGGCGGGCGGTGGCGGGGTGGTAAGCAGCGTGGGCATGGTGCGGCAGATCCTGTCACGTTTCGTGCGAACAGCACATTTTTCTTGACGCCGAAGGTGTGCAACAAGCACATTATGCCCAAGTTCGACCCCAAGGTCCACCGAGGAAGTGCGCAGATGGCGAAGAAGAAATCGACCAAGGCCCGCGTCGCCAACCGCAGGCGCCAGGGGCGGCCCCGCCAGGACGGCGGACGGCACCCATGCGGAAAGCTGATGCAGCCCACGGCCGATATCGGCCCGTCCGATGCCGTGCTGGCCGAACGGCGTGCGCTCATGCCCCGCGCCGATGACGCTACCTTGGCGCGGGACGGCGGCACCGCGCTGGGCATTTTGCAGTATCGGTGCATGATCACCGCGCGCCAACGGGATGCGGGTCTGGCGTATCGCGCGGTCGTGCACCAGTATTGGAGCGCCACCGGCATTCCCAAACCGTGGCTGCGCAATGAGGCCTGCCTGCGCGCCGAACGGCCGGAGGAGGATTTGGCGCGGGCCGAGGCGGCGTATCGGGATGCGCTTGCGTGTCTGCGCGGGCTCGGCCGGCCGGAGCGGATCGGCCAGGTGCTGGAAAGCGTCTGTGTCGATGGCAGGTTGGAGGCCGCCCGAGCCCTGTTGGCGGGGGGTGCCCGGGCCGCCCAGGCCGAGCGGGACCTGCTCACGGGCTTGGACGCCTTGGCCGATCATTGGCGGTTGGGCCCCCGCCGCCGGCCGGCGGGACCCGTGCGTGCCGGGGTGGGCGCCGTCGGGCCGGCCAGGGCCCGCTCCGACGCTGTGGTGTGATGGGGGCTGTCTCGCGCCCTTGGCAACGACTGTTAAACCGTTTGCGCGGTATGGTCATGCCGGTTCCGTGACGCCAGTCACCATAGAGGAGTTGTGCCCCAAAGCCTTAACCTGCACGAAAGGTTAATGGTTACCTGGCGCGCGGATTGATAAACGTTACTTCATAAAGTTGCGGAGTCGTGCCGGACGTACCCTCGAAATCCTCGTCAAGCCAGGCCGCTACCAGTGTTCGGCTGGCGGTGGTGGAGGATGACGCCATTGATTTCCAGGTGCTGGCGCGGGCCTTGCGACGCAGCGAACGCAAGGCCTACCAGCTTGAGCACTTGGCAACCGCCGAGGCTGCGCGGTCCTGCCTGCTCCAGACCAATTTCGACGCCGTGCTGGTGGATGAGAATTTGGGCGGCGCCCGTGGATTGGATCTGATCCGCGGCTTGGGCGGCCGGGACCACCAGGCACCGTTCATCCTGGTCACGGGGTCGGCCCGGTCCGACCTGGATTTGGAGGCGCTGGACGCCGGCGCCACCAATTTCCTGAACAAGGGCCATATCACCACCGTCGATACCGAAAGGGCGATCCTGTTCGCAATCGAGCAGCATCGCCACCACAAGGCCCTGAAGGACACCCAGGCCCGGCTGTCCGAGGCGTTGGACCAGGCCCAAACCCTGCACGCCCAGCACGCCCGGGTGGTGGCGATGCTGACCCATGACATCCGAACGCCCTTGCAGACCATCGTGTCCGCCGGCGCCGCATTGGAGGAGGCGGCGTGCGACCACCGTGACATGGCGTCGGTCGTGACCCGCACGGCGGGCAAGATGGATGCCCTGCTGCGCCAAATGCTGGACTTCGAAAAGCTGTCGGACGGTGCGGCACCGGCGGCGGACCCCAGTGCCGTTTCCTTGGCGGACTTGGCCCGGGACCTGTCCGGGGCTTGGGCTGCGCCGGCGGCGCGCAAGGGGCTGGCCTTCGAGGTCACGTGCCAAATCGCCCAGGGGCGCCGCTATCTGACCGATGGCGAGAAGCTGTGGCGGGTGCTGACCAATCTGATCTCGAACGCGGTGAAGTTCACCGAACAGGGCCATGTCCGGGTGTCCATGGTGCCGACGGCACCGGTCACGGACGGGGCGGAGACGATCCGGTTCACGGTGGCGGATACCGGCCCCGGCCTGACCGCGGCGGAGTGTGACCGCGTGTTCGAACCCTATGTCCAGACGGAGGTCGCGGGCGGGCACCCGGACGGCGTCGGCCTTGGGCTGGCGATCGTCCAGTCGTTGACCGAAGCCCTTGGCGCCCGCATCGCCATCGACAGCGCGCCGGGCCAGGGGTGCCGGTTTTGGTTCGACCTGACCTTGCCGCTGGCCGGCGATCGGGCGCCCCTGGCGGGTGCCCGGGCCACCGTCACCCAAGCGGTCGGACAGGATCTGGCCGGGTGTCGGGTGCTGGTTGCGGAAGATGATGATCTGAACCGAAAGCTAATTTGCGATGTTTTGGGCCGGTCCGGCTGTGATGTGATCGCGGTCCGCAACGGGCGGGAGGCCGTGACCGCCGCCCAGGGCGCGCCGCTCGACCTGGCCTTGATGGACGCCGAGATGCCGTCCTTGGGCGGCTTGGAGGCGACCCGCCAGATCCGGGCCTTGGATGGCGAGCCCGGACGCCTGCCGATCGTGATGTTGACCGGCAACGTCATCGCCGCCAACGCGGCGCAGTTCTCCGCCGTGGGCGCCCAGGCGCAGTTGATCAAGCCGGTCCCGTTCCAGGACCTGCTGGAGGCCGTGCGCGCCCATCGCCGTTAAAAGGTTCCGCCCTTATCGCACATTTTTATTGACATTTCGGATTAAACCCGGTATTTTCCGAAATGCACAGTCCGAGAACTGCGCGACGAAAACCCCAGAAAAATATGAGATTTTTGATGTCCTCGAACTGCCGAGGGGCGCTTCAAGGCTGTTCGGTACGCGCGTCAGAAAAAATGTGCAAAACGCATTTTTCTCTTGACGAAACCCATAAATCTCTGTATTTTCCGAAATGCACAGTCCGAGAGTTGCGCCCGGGCCGGTTGGATTTCGGCTCACCCCCAGCTGGCCGAAGGAAGCGATGACGGACAAGCGTTCCCCCGAAAAGCCCCGGGCGCCGAAGCCCGCGCGACGGCCGCGGGCCGAGACGCGCGGCGCCGATGCATCGACACCGCTGGACGTGATGCTGGACAACATGCGCCACTACCTGGACTGGGCGCAGCTTGAGGAGACACGCTGCGGCCCGGCACCGATCGGCCAGGACCCAGACGAGGTCGCGGCCGCCGAGCGGGCGGCGGGCTGGCGCAAGAAGGCCCAGGATGCCGCCAAGGACGCCGCCCCCTATGTTCACGGCCGCGCCGGTGCGGAGCGGGAGGACAAGCACCCCGACCGTATCAGCCTGAGCTGGCGCGCGGATCCGGTTGCACCCGGATGTAGTCCCGGCCATGGTGACGGCCCGGAACCCGAGGATCCCCAATCAACGTTATGAATTTGGAGACCTACCTGGCCTATCTGGCCACGGTGGCGGTGTTCTTCTTCAGCCCGCCGGGGCCGAGCCAACTGTTGATGATCACCAACAGCCTGCGCCACGGCTGGCGGCGCAGCTTGGCGACGGTGGCGGGCGACCTGTCGGCGAACAGCCTGCAAATGCTGGCCGCCGGGTTCGGCCTGGCCGGGGCCATTGCCGCGTCCGCCGATCTGCTCACCGTGATCAAATGGGCCGGCGTCGCCTATCTGGCCTGGATGGGCATTCGTCTGTTCCGGGCGCCGGCCCCGGATCTTGGCGCCCCGGCTGTGGCGGGGATGAGGGCGGGACCGACGGCCCGAGGGCTGTACTTGCAAGGGTTTCTCACCTCCGCCGCCAATCCCAAGGCGGTGGTGTTCTTCGCGGCCCTGTTCCCGCAGTTCATCGACCCCAACGCCCCGATCGGCCCGCAATTGCTGATCTTGGGGGTCACCTATCTGACCATCGACGGCTGCCTGCTGGTGATGTGGGGGCGGGGGGCGGAGCGCTTGTTGGGCGGCTTGCGCCGGCGCGGCCGACTGCTGAACCGGGTGTCCGGCACCATGATGATCTCGGCGGCGGCCCTGCTGGGTGCGCGGGATCTGGAACGGACCGTATAGAAACCAGACCACCATCGGGAGGGGTGTCATGGCGCGGACAACCAAGACCGGCGCCGGCACCGCCCTTGCGCGGGTCGTGATCCCCTACAGCCCGCGCCCCCAGCAACGCCAGCTGCACGACAGCTTGAAACGGTTCAACGTGCTGGTCTGCCACCGCCGGTTCGGTAAGACCGTCATGTGCGTGAACGAGGTGATCAAGCGGGCTGCCACCTGCCCGCTGGACCGGCCCCGGTATGGCTATCTGGCGCCGTTCCGCAACCAGGCCAAGCAGATCGCCTGGGACTACGTGAAGCAGTATTGCCAGCCGATCCCGGGGGCGACGTTCAACGAGGCGGAGTTGCGCGCGGACCTGCCCAACGGGGCCCGCATCCAACTGTTCGGCGCCGACAACCCCGACGCCCTGCGGGGCCTGTACCTGGACGGGGTGGTGTTCGATGAGTACGCCCAGATGGACCCGCGCACCTGGTCGGAGGTGATCCGGCCGCTTTTGTCCGACCGGCGGGGTTGGGCGATCTTCATCGGCACGCCCTGCGGGGACAATCACTTCAAGACCGTGTTCGATCAGGCCCATGGGGCCGAGGACTGGCTTGCGGTGATCCTGCGCGCTTCGGAAACCGGCGTGATCGCGCCTGCGGAACTGCGCGCCGCCAAACGGGTCATGGGGCCGGAACGCTATGCCCAGGAGTTCGAGTGTGACTGGTCGGCTGCGGTGCAGGGGGCCTATTACGCCGCCCTGATCAAGCAGGCCGAGGCCGAAAGCCGGCTTCTGGGTCACCTGTACGAGCCGTCCCTGGCCGTGTCCACGGCGTGGGATCTGGGCATGGGCGACCGGACAGCGATCAGCTTCTGGCAGGTGGCGGGCGCGGAACACCGATGCATCGACTACTACGAAGCCTCCGGCGCTGGGCTGGATCACTATGCCCGGGTGTTACAGGACAAGGGCTATGTCTACGACCGGCACTACCTGCCCCATGATGTCCAGGTGCGGGAGTTGGGCACCGGTCGGTCGCGGCTGGAAATCCTGGCGGGTTTGGGCATTCGCGGCACGGTGGTCCCGCGCCTGCCGGTCGAAGACGGCATCGCCGCCGTCCGGGCGCTGCTGCCCAAGGTGTGGTTCGACCGGGAGCGGACGGCCGACCTGCGGCGGGCACTGTCCAATTACCGCACCGAATACGACGACAAGCGCAAGGTGTTCCGCGCGGGGCCCTTGCATGACTGGTCGAGCCACGCGGCGGACTGCGTCCGCTACTACGCGGTCGGCCGCGGCCAGACGGCGCCCGGGGGGCTGCCGTCCCAACCCGAGACCCCATGGGTGGTATGATGGATCGTGACGCGCTCTTGGACTCCCTGCTGGCCGAGGAGATCGCCCAGGCCCGCATGGCGGCGGGGCAGGCCGGCACGCGGGCCGGCCGACCGGCCGACCGGGACTTGGCCTGGGACTATTACTTCGGGGAGATGGCCGACGTGCCGGCGGAGCCGGGCGGCTCCACCGCCGTGTCGACCGACGTCGCCGACGTCGTCGAGTATCTGATGCCCAGTCTGATGCGCATCTTCACCGCCTCCGACACCGTGGTCCGCTTCGAGCCGACAGGGCCGGAGGATGAGGAGGCGGCCCGGCAGGCGACCGATTACGTCAACCATCTGTTCGCGCGGAATCAGGGGTTCTTGGTCCTGTACACCTGGTTCAAGGATGCCCTGGTCGGCCGCAACGGCATCGTCAAGGTGTGGTGGCAGGACACCGAAGAGCCGGTGGTCGAGCGGTTGGAGGGGCTGAGCGCCGAGGCCGTCGCCCTGTTGGAAGGCGATCCGTCCGTGACGGTGCTGGAGGTCCGCCAGGACGCCGGCGACCCAGCCGGCGCCGTGCCCCACTATAGCGTGCGGGTCCGGCGGGACGGCGGGGACGGGCGGCTGCGCGTGGAAGGCGTGCCGCCGGAGGAGTTCCTGATCTCCGCCCGGGCTCGCAGTCTGGCGGACGCGCCGTTCTGCGCCCATCGGGTGATGCGCAGCCGATCGGAGCTGCGGGCGGCGGGCTATGACCCGGGCTTGATCGACGACCTGCCCGCCGGTGACGAAGTCATCGAAACTGCCGATCCCGGCGATATCGGCGGCTTGGACCTGGGTGCGGGGGACAGCGATCCGAGCCGGGTCCGGATCGCGGTCTACGAATGCTGGGTCCGGACCGATTATGACGGCGACGGCATCGCGGAACTGCGCCATATCACCCTGGCCGGAGGGCCGGGTGGGGTGATCCTGGACAACCGGGAGGCGGCGGAGATTCCGTTCTGTGACCTGACCCCGATGCCGGTCCCCCACCGCTGGGAGGGGCGGTCGATCGCCGATCTGGTCATGGATATCCAGCGCCAGAAGACCGCCTTGGTCCGGCAGATCCTGAACAACCTGTACCGGGTCAACAATCCGCAACGGCTGGTCAACCTGCAAAAGGTGCGCAACCCCGATGCCCTGGTAAACCAGCGCATCGGCGGGCTGATCCAGGTGGACGGGCCCGGGCCGCTGGCCGAGGCGGCGCGGGACCTGGCGGTGCCATTCGTGGCCAAGGAAAGCTTCGGCATCCTGGAATATTTGGACAACCAGCGGGAAGCGCGCACCGGTGCCGGCCGGGGCCAGGTCACCGCCGATCTGGACCGGCTGCAAAACCAGACCGCCACGGCCGTCCAGCAAAGCCAGAGCATGGTCCAAGCCAAGGTGGAACTGATCGCCCGGATCTTCGCCGAAACCGGCATCAAGCGGCTGTTCGGCCTGATGCTGCGTCTGTGCATTCGCCATCAGGACCGGGCGCGGATGATCCGCCTGCGCGGCCGGTGGGTGGAGATGGACCCGCGCGCCTGGCAGGCGGACATGGACCTGGCCGTCAATGTGGGCCTGGGTGCCGGCTCCCGCGAGCGGGATGTGGGCGCGATCTCCCGCCTGATCGACCAGCAGGAAAAGATCCTGACCAGTTTGGGGCCGGACAACCCGCTGGTCGGCCTGCGCCAATACTATAACGCCTTGACCAAGCTGGCGGAGACCGCCGGGTTGAAAGGGGTGGAGATGTTCTTCACCGATCCTGGCTCAGCACCGCCGCCGGCGCCCGGCACATCGGCCGCACCCAGCCCCGAACAGCAGCGCCACCAGGCCGAACTGCAGATGAAACGGGAAAAACAAGCGGCAGACCACCAACTGGCGGTCGAGAAGCTGCGGGCGGACATCGCCTTGAAGGGTCGGGAACTGGAGGCCGAAATCGCGCTGAAGCAGGCGGCGATCGCGGCGCGCGCCTCCACCGCCACCGAAATCGCCAAGCCGGAGTGACCCAGATGACCACGGCCGACCGCACCCCCGACGCCGACCGCTGCCGCCAGTTGCTGGACGACCCGCATTTGACCGGGGCCTTGGACGGGTTGGAGCACCAATACCTGACCGCCGCTCTGGAATGCGCGCCGACCGATGATCTGGGCCGGTTCCGCTATCTGGAAGCGGCCAAGGTGACCCGCCAGGTCCGCCAGCATCTGCGCGCCCAATTGGCCGAGGGCCGGGCCCAAGTCACCCACCTGAACCGCGCCCGAAGCTGGGTGTAGGGCGCACGGGCCCGATCCCCCCGCTTTGGACCATCCCCGCGGCCCGGCCTTTCGCCGGGCCGTTTTGCATTCCAGCCCAAGGAGAAGCCCGAATGTCCGAACAGCAGCAAGTCTTTGCCACACCAGAGGCCGCCGCCGCCACGGTCGAGGCGATCATAAAGCGTCGGCAGGCGGCGGAGGCCGCGGAGGGGGCCGGCGCCGGCCAGACCGCCCTCACCACCGAGACGGCCTTCCACTCGGATGACCTGGACGATTTCGACGATCTGGAGGATCTGGAGGACCAGGCCGATGCGGCCCCGGACGGCGTCGATCAGGACGGCGAAGACACAAAGGGGGCGTCGGGCACCCTGTTCACGCTGAGCGACGGCAGCAAGGGCACCTATGCCCAAGCCAAGGCCGAGGTGGAGATGGCCCGCAACGGGCTGGAGCAGGCAACGCGGGAAGCCCAGTCCGGCGCCCAGATGGTCTCCGACCTGTTGGGTCGGCTGAAGGCGATGATGCCCGCCGACCCGGACTGGGCGGCGATCGCCCGCCAGGATCCGGTTGGCTTCAGGACCCGGTACCAGAAATGGCTGTCCGACCGGGCGGTCATCGCCCAGGCCGAGCAGTTGAGCCAGGTTCAAGCCGCCGCGGCACACGCGAAGACCATCGCCGAGGAGACCGCCAAGCTGGCCCAGGCCGCACCGGAACTGGGCAGCCAGGACGCGGTCAAGACGCTGTTGAACAAGGCCCGGCGATATGGGTTCAGCGAACAGGAGGTGGCCGGCGTCGCCGATCACCGCCTGCTGCTGTTGGCCCGGGATGCCCTGGCCTACCGGGCCTTGCAACGCCAGACGCGCAACCGGTCCGGCAAACCCACCAAGACCCTGTCGCCCGGCGCCGGCCAATCCGGCGCCGACCGGGCCCGTGCCGGACTGCACGGTGCCAAGGCGCGCCTGAAGCGCACGGGACGCCTGGAGGATGCGGCCCGGGTGATCGCCCACCTGCTGTGACTCTTCTTTGAAAGGATATCGACGATGACCCAACCCACGCACACCTTGGACACCTTCGACGCCCAAGGCCTTCAGGATGAATTGGCCGAAGCGGTGTACAGCATCGCCCCGGTCGAAACACCGTTTTGCAGCCTGATCAAGAAGGGCGTGTGCAAGACCACCCGACCGGAATGGCAAACCGACACCCTGAACGACCCCGATCTGGCCAATGCCAAGGTCGAAGGGGCGGACGCGGTTCTGAACGCCATCCAGCCCACGGTCCGGGTCGGCAACCGCACTCAGATTTCCGACAAGACGCTGGTTGTCTCCGGCACCCTGGAAGCGACCGACAAGGCCGGCCGCAAGTCCGAGCTTGGTTATCAGATCTCCAAGCTGGGCCGGGAGCTGAAACGGGATATCGAAGCCATTATCACCTCCCAGCAGGGGTCCGATGCCGGCTCCTCGACCACGCCGCGCCGGCTGGGCGCGGTGGGCGCCTGGCTGGTAACCAATTCCGACCGCGGCGATGGCGGCG
>CAYNRD010000006.1:0-1795 GCA_964399515.1 uncultured Mycobacteriaceae bacterium
ACCAGGTGGGCCGACGGCCCGGGCCCCGGCGTTCATGAGCGGCCCGGCCGGCAACACACGACAGTTGGAGGAACAACCATGCGACCCCCCCCACACCCCGCGCCCGCGGGCGCCCGGCGCCTGCTGCTGGGCGGTGCCCTGGCGGTTCTGGCGCTCGCCGCCGGCGCCCCGGCCCCTGATGCCGATCTGGGCGGTGAGTTGACCCCCTTGGGCGCAATCCGCGCCGGCAATGCCGAGGGCACGATCCCTGAATGGACCGGCGGCATCACGGAACCGCCGGCGGGCTACACGGTTGGTGACCATCACCCGAACCCGTTCCCGGACGATCCGGTGCAATTCTCGATCACCGGCGCCAACGCCCAGGAGTTTGCCGACAAGCTGTCGCCCGGTCAGTTGGCGATGCTGACCCAGTATCCAACCTGGCGGATGGACGTCTACCAGACCCGGCGCACCGCCGCGTTCCCGCAGCGGGTCTATGATGCCTCGATCGCCAATCATCAGAGCGCCCGCCTGGTCGCCGATGGCAACGGTGTGGAAGGGGCCAGTGTGACCTCCCCGTTCCCGGTGCCGGAGACCGGGGTGGAGGCGGTGTGGAATCACATTCTGCGCTATCGCGGGGAATCGATCACCCGGCGGTCCGGCCAGGCCAACCCGACCTCGGGCGGCAGCTACACCATGGTGATGTTCGAAGACCAGCTGTTCTTCCCGTACGCCCTGGGTGCGGCCGACGGCAATGTCTTCACCTATCTGATCCAGCATGTGGTCCAGCCGGCCCGCCTGGCGGGTGAGATCCTTTTGGTCCATGAAACCTTGAACCAGGTTGCCGGGCCGCGGCAGGTCTGGACGTACAACCCGGGCCAGCGGCGGGTTCGCCGGGCGCCGAACATCGCCTATGACAACCCGGGCACGGCCTCGGACGGCCTGCGCACCAATGACCAGTTGGACATCTTCAACGGTGCGCCCGACCGGTACGAATGGACCTTGAAGGGCCGGCGGGAGCTGTACGTCCCCTATAACTCGTACGACCTGCATTCCGACCAGCTGAGCTATGACGACGTCATTCGGCCGAACCACCTGAACCCGGACCATTTGCGCTATGAACTGCACCGGGTGTGGGAGGTGGAAGGCGTGCTGCGGGACGGCACCAACCACATCTATTCCCGCCGGGTGTTCTTCCTGGACGAGGACAGCTGGCAAATCGTAGTCGCCGATCACTACGACAGCCGGGGTGAGCTGTGGCGGGTCGCCGAAGCCCATGTGATCAACTACTACGAGGTGCCGAACCTGTGGTCTACGCTGGACGTCATCTACGACCTGCAGTCCGGCCGGTACACCGGAACCGGCTTCGACAATGAGGAGACGATGTACAATTTCAGCGCCGATCTGGCGACGAATGAGTTCACCCCCAGCCAGCTGCGCCGGCAAGGCCGGCGCTAAGCGGCGGCCGGCCCGTGCAGTCGGCGGTATCGCGGCCCGGCATGGCGCGCTAAACACGAAGGCCGGCCCCGCTCGGGGCCGGCCTTTTCCCTGCAACCGGCCGTCGGACGCCATGGCTTCGGTCTTCCCACTTCTGTTTGGCGCTGTGTTGGCGTGGGTCGCGGTCGCCGCGGCGCCGCCGCCGGCCGGTGCCCAGCCCCCCCCGGACGCCACGCCCGCACCGGTGCAGTGGTCGGTGGCCGCCCCCAAGCGTGTGCGGCTCGACGGCGTGACCGCTTTTCCGCTGTCCGATGGCGAAACCGCACTGTTCGCGACCCTGGCCGGTGCGGAGGTGCGTGTCCCGGTCACGGTGACGACC
>CAYNRD010000006.1:1805-16325 GCA_964399515.1 uncultured Mycobacteriaceae bacterium
CTCTCCGGCGGGCTCCGCCGGCCTCAGCTGGCCGGGGCGCTGGACGTGGGCCGGGCCGGCGATCGGCTGGTCGCGGGCGGCCGGTCCGGCCATGTCCTGCTGTCGGACGATCATGGCCTGACCTGGCGACAGATCATCGTGCCGACCACGTCGCTACTGGTCGATGTCGCCTTCGCCGATGCCAGCCGGGGCATGGTGGTCGGCCATGACGCGGTGATCCTGGAAACCCAGGACGGCGGCGAAAGCTGGCGCAGGCTGCACTGGGCGCCGGATTTGGAAGCACCGCTGATGGCGGTGACCCTGCACCCGGACGGCAGCGCCATCGCCGCCGGCGCCTACGGGCTGTACATGGAGAGCTTCGACGGCGGTGAGACCTGGCGGGACCGGTTCATCGCCGACGAGGAACTGCACTTCAACCAGATCCTGGATATCGACGCCCGGGCCTTGGTCATCGTGGGTGAGTTGGGCGGCATTTACCGGACCCAGGATGCCGGTTTCGATTGGCAGTCGGTCGGCGGCTTCTATGAGGGGTCCCTGTTCGGCGCGGCCAAGGCCGGTGAGGCCCTGATCGCCTTCGGCCTGCAGGGCCAGGTGTTCCGCTCCACCGACCAGGGGGCGCGCTGGCAGCCGGTCGACAGCGGCGTCGAGGCCAGCCTGTTCGGCGCCACCGTGCTGGAGGATGGCCGGCTGGTGGTGGTCGGCGCCTCGGGCACGGTCCTGGTCAGCGACGACCAGGGCCAAAGCTTCCGGGAATACCGGGTCCCGGGCCGGGTCGGGCTGACCGGCATCGTCCAAGCGGCCGACGGGGCCTTGATCCTGACCGGCGACCAGGGCCTGTTCCGGGTCCCGGATGTCACCGCCCTGCCGCGGGTGGGCCCGGACCGATGATCGTCGATCGGCTTTCGGCGGGGGTGTTCCGCCTGCGCCCGGCGGTGTTGGTGCTGTTCGCGCTGTTGACCCTGTTGATGGGCTGGAGTGCCGCACAGCTGCGCATCGATGCCGGCTTTGAAAAGCAGCTGCCCACCGACCACCCCTATATGGAAACCTTCCTGGAGCACCGGGCGGAGTTCGGCGGCGCCAACCGCATCCTGGTCGCGGTTCGCGCCACCGATGGCGACATGTTCACGCCGGAGTTCTTCGAGACCCTGCGCGAGGTCACCGACGCCGTGTTCTTCCTGCCCGGCGTCGACCGGGCGCGGGTGCAATCGATCTTCACCCCCAATGTTCGGTTCACCGAGATCGTCGAGGGTGGCTTCGCCGGCGGCACCGTGGTTCCGGCCGAATTCCAGCCAACGCCGGAGTTCCTGTCCCTGGTGCGGGAGAACATCTTGAAATCCGGCCAGGTCGGGCGCCTGGTCGCCGACGATTTCTCGGCCGCGATCGTCGCCGCCCAGCTGTTGGAGCGGGATCCCCAGACCGGTGAGCGAATCGACTTCATCGAGGTCGGCCAACTGCTGGAAGACACCATCCGGGAGCCGTTCGAGACCGACGCCATTAAGATCCACATCATCGGTTTTTCCAAGGTCGTCCATGATATCGCCACCGGGGCCGCGGGCGTGGTGCTGTTCTTCGGAGTCGCGTTCCTGATCACGGCGGTGCTGGTGTACGTGTTCTGCCGGTCCTTGCGGCTGACCGGCACGGCACTTCTGGCCTCGCTGGTGGCGGTGGTGTGGCAGGTTGGCCTTTTGAACCTGCTGGGCTTCGGCATCGACCCCCTGTCGATCCTGGTGCCGTTCCTGATCTTCGCCATTGGCGTGTCCCACGGCGTGCAGATGGTCAATGGCGTGCGCTCGGCGATCTTCGACGGTGCCACCACCCGGGACGCGGCCGAACAGGCGTTCCAGCGCCTGTTGGTGCCGGGCGGCGTGGCGCTGTTGAGCGACACGATCGGCTTTTTGACCATCCTGTTGATCCCGATCCCGGCGATCCGGGAATTGGCGATCACGGCCAGCCTGGGCGTGGCGGTGATCATCCTGACCAATCTGGTGCTGTTGCCGGTCTTGCTGAGCTATCTGAACCTGGACCGCAAATTCTCCCGCGATCTGCATGTCCAGGCCGACCACCGCCAGCCGGTCTGGGCGTTCCTGGCCCGGTTCACCCGGCTGCACTACGCGGTGCCGACCGTGCTGGTCGCCGCGTTGCTGTATGGCTGGGGCGCCTGGGAAAGCCGCAATCTGCCGATCGGCGATCTGCAGGCGGGCGTGCCCGAATTGCGCCCGGACAGCCGCTACAACCAGGATACCGCCCAGATCGTCCAGCGCTTCGCCATCGGCGTCGATGTGATCAGCGTGATCGCGGAAGCCCCGGCCGATGCCTGCATCGATCACGCGGCCGTGGACCAGATCGATCGGTTTGACTGGCATATGGCCAACACCGACGGCGTACAGTCGACCCTGGCCCTGCCCCAGGTGATGAAGCGGATCAACGCCGGTTGGAACGAAGGCAACCCGGCCTGGCAGGAACTGGCACGGAATCAGTTTGTCCTGGTCCGGTCCGTGCGCAGCGTCGAGACCGCGACCGGCCTGCTGAACGAAGATTGCTCGGTCATGCCAATCCTGGTCTTCACCCAGGACCACAAGGCCGAGACCATCGCCCATATTGTGGAGACGGTGAAAACCTACCGCGACAGTCACGACACCACGCCGGTGACCTTCCGCCTGGCCACCGGCAATGTCGGGGTGATGGCGGCCACCAATGAGGTGGTCTCGGACCAGCAATTGCCAATCCTGCTGTGGGTATACGGGGCGGTGGTGGTGCTGTGCCTGATCACCTTCCGGTCGGTTCGGGCCACCCTGTGCACGGTGCTGCCGCTGACCCTGGTTTCGGTGCTGGCCTACGCGCTGATGAGCCAGATGCAGATCGGCCTGAAGGTGTCCACCCTGCCGGTGGCGGCGTTGGGGGTCGGCATTGGGGTGGATTACGGCATTTATATCTTCAGCCGGCTGCGCCAGTACCTGAACGCGGGCATGGCGTTGGAAAGCGCTTATCTGCAAACCCTGAAGGAAACCGGCAGCGCCGTGGTGTTCACCGGCGTGACCCTGGCGATCGGGGTATCGACTTGGGTGTTTTCCGCGCTGCAGTTCCAGGCCGATATGGGGCTGCTGCTGGTGTTCTTCTTCCTGGTCAACATGCTGGGGGCGGTGATCCTGCTGCCGGCGCTGGCCGCCTTGATCGGGGCCGTGGTCCCCTGGCGGCGCCAGGGGCCGGTCGCCGCTGGGTGACGCCGCCTCAGGACCGGTCGCGCACGCCCAGGCGCAGGCTGCCCGACAGGACCTTGCCCGGCGCCAGGGCCTGAAAGCCGGTTCCGCCAACCCCGCGGGCGTGCAGGTTGAACGCGTCCGGCACATGGGACAACGCGGCGGCGGTGATGTGGCCTTCCCCCGGCGGGATCTCCAGATAGAGCCGCCCCAGGCTGGTGCCGGCCTCCAACTGCACGGCCAGATCCCGGTCCTGGACGGCGATCTCGACCCGCCCGTCCCAGTCCCCAAAGCAGTGATGGACCCGGTCGATGGTGTTCCACCAGCCGCCGTCGCCGATGGTGTCGGACAGGTCCCGGACCTTGATCGGCAGCCCGGCCTCGTCACAGGTCCAGACATAGCCCAGCTGGGCGGCCAGCCGGGCGCTGGCGCTCTTCGGCAAGAAGGCCTTCAGGCCCAGGCCCGCCGGCATGGGCCGGTGGGACTTGTTCTGCATGCCCAGCGACACCGTCACCCCCGTCTCGGACACCACGATGCGTTGGGAGGCGCGAAACGGCCAGGGCCAGCCCGAGCCCGGGCCGACCGGCCCGTAATCCAGAACCAGCGCCACCGAGGTATCGGTCTGCTCCATCACCGTCCACAGGTCCTGGAACACCAAGCCGTCCTCGGTCGCCGTCTGGGGGTCTTCGGCGTCGGACAGATGCACGGTTTCCCCTTGGAAGGAGAACTGGCCATGGGCCAGCAGCCCGCCATAGGGCGCCAGGGGGCGCAGGCCGGTGGCCGGCCGGCCGGCCTGGGCGTGGCGCGGCTTGATCAGGTCCAGATCCGCGCCCGAGGCGGCATGATAGCGCGCGCGCGCGATTTGACCGCCCGAGCGGGCATCGACCTCCACCGAGTAACGGTCGGCCGTCAAAGTGATGGGGTGCGGCGTCATCGGCCCCGGCGTTTACGGTTCCCAGACGCCCGTCATGCGCCCGGCGGCAATGTCCTTCAAGCCCCTTCAGCCAGGTTACGGGATATGCCGCGGGCCATGGGCCCACCACGGCGTGTCTTTACGGCACGATCGGATTATGGAAATCGTAATACTCGCGTCGCCCCCGGGATCTCCGCCAGGGGTGGCGCTTTTCATTCCATGCAACGGGCTGCATACTTCACACGTCATGGCACCAGGATTGATACCGGGCCGTCGGGACCCCGACGCCGCGAACACGGACCGCACCGGCCAACGGGCCGGGGTGTTTACCGACCCCGAAGAGATGCCGGTGTTCAGCTACGCCGCGTCCGGTGACCGGCTGGCCAAGCGTCTGGCGATCCGCGCGATCGAAAAGGTCACCGGCCAGCCCAAGCTGAAGCGCATGTATCTGGACAACCGGATGAACCCGGTGCCCGATGAAAGCTTCTGGCGTGCCGCGGTCCGGCGGCTGGAATTGACCTTGAACTATGACCACGGCCGGTTGATGGCCCTGCCGAAGACCGGGCCGCTGGTGATCGTCGCCAACCACCCGTTCGGGGTGCTGGACGGCATCGTGATCAGCTATCTGACCTCCCTGGTGCGGGATGATTTCCTGGTCCTGACCAACAGCGTGCTCTACCAGGCGCCCGAAGTGCGGCCCTACCTGCTGCCGATCGATTTCGCCGAAACGCCGGAGGCGTTGAAGACCAACCTGGATTCGCGCCGACGCGCCCTGGACCTGCTGAACCGCGGCGGCTGCGTGGTGGTGTTTCCGGGCGGCACGGTGTCCACGGCCAAGCGCCCGTTCGGCCGGGCCCTGGACCCGGATTGGAAGCCGTTCACCGCCAAGCTGATCCTGGCCGCCAAGGCGCCGGTGGCGCCGATCTATTTTTGTGGCCAGAACAGCCGCCTGTTCCAGATTTTCAGCAATGTCTCCCAAACCCTGCGGCTCAGCCTGCTGTTCAAGGAGGTGGCGAACAAGATCGGCCGCCAGATGGACATCAAGATCGGCCCCTTGATCGACCCGTCGGAGCTGACCGCCTTGCCGTCCCGCCAGGCGGTGATGGATTACTTGCGTGACCGCACCTATGCGTTGGCGCCGGTCGGCCGGTACCGCTCCCGCCTGAAGCGGGTGTCGAAACGCGCCCGGCAAGCCCGGCTGGAAGCGGCCGACCTGGACCGGGATCCGGTCAACCGGGTGCAGCCACCCCCCTGAGCGGATCGTGAATCCGCTCTAATTCGTTACAAACTGAGCACTTCCCGATCAATCTGGATCACCTAAGGTGATCCAGATTGATCGGGAAGTGCTCTAAGCGGCATGTCGCGTTTGGGCCGATTTTGGCGGTTTCAAACCACTGAAAACCCAACACTTCCGTGGGCAGCCCACCCCCATCACACCGGTGTCGCGATTAGAACAGGGTTCGGCGCATGGCGGCCATGCCCGGCCCCCGGGCTCGGGCCACCTTTTTCCGATATGGCGCCGGCGGCCGGTGCCAAGACAAAACACGGGAGGGTGCCGCCATGTTGGACATGCCGGGAGGAGCCGCGGCCGAAAACCGCAATTATCAAAACAACGTCGATCAAAGCGATCGGGTGGTGCCGATCAACCTGCGCCAAAGCGGGCCGACCAAGACCGAGCTGTTGATTTCCACGCGGGTGCGCAAGTCACCCTATTGGCATCTGAGCCATGAGGCCGGCTGCTGGCGGGCGACCGTCTACAACCGGATCTACCACCCGCGCGGCTATGTGCGCCCCGAGGACGGCGGCGCCATGGTGGAATATGACAGCCTGGTCAACGACGTCACCCTGTGGAACGTGGCGGTCGCGCGGCAGATCCGGGTCAAGGGACCCGATGCCGAGGCATTCGTGAATTACTTCATCTCCCGGGACGCCACCCGCATCAAACCCATGCACGGCAAATATGTGATCCTGTGCAATGAGAAGGGCGGCATCCTGAACGATCCGATCCTGCTGCGCCTGTCGCAGGATGAGTTCTGGTTCTCCCTGTCGGACAGCGATTTGATGCTGTGGTTGCAGGGGGTGAATGTGGGCAAGGGCTATGACGTCGCGATCGATGAGATCGATGTCTGCCCGGTGCAGATCCAGGGGCCGAAATCCGTGGACCTGATGGCCGATCTGGTCGGTGACGCGGTCCGCGACCTGCCCTATTACGGCTTGATGCGGGCCCAGGTCGGCGGGCGGGAGGTGATCATCTCCCAGACCGGCTTCACGGGCGAGAAAGGCTACGAAATCTACCTGATCGATGCCTCCCTGCACGCCGAGGATATGTGGGGTGCCGTCCTGGAGGCGGGCAAGCCGCACAAGCTGCGGGTGATCGCACCCGCCCACCACCGCCGGATCGCTGCCGGCATCCTGTCCTGGGGCCAGGACCTGGACTGCGAGACCCTGCCGTTCCAGGTCAACCTGGCCTATCAGGTGCCGCGCAAGAAGACCGCGGATTACATCGGCAAGCAGCGCCTGGAAGCGGTGCGGGAGCAGGTCGAGGCCGGCGATCCGCCGTTCAAGATGAAGCTGGTCGGCATGCGCCTGGGCGGTAAGCCGATCACCGAATACGCGCCGGACTTCTGGCTGCTGGCAGGTGAGGAGGGCGGCGCGCCGGTCGGCTACATCACCTCGCCCTGGTATTCGCCGGAGCTGGGCGTGAACATCGCCATGGGTTACGTGCCGGTGGCGATGACCGAAATCGGCACGCGGCTGAAGGCCTACCTGCCGGATGAGTATGCCGACACCGCGGGCCTGCCCGTGGACGGCGAGGTATGCGAGATGCCGTTCCGCCCGTCGGTCAATCCCAGCGCCCGGGAAGTGGCGAAATCCGACGGCCGCGACGCGGCGTTCTGATTCCAGCCGCCGGCGTCACGACCCCGTGGCGCCGGCGGTCCGTTCGCGCCAGACCGCGAACCAGATCAGCGACACGGCCTGCAGGGCCAATAGCAGGCCGAAACCGGCCTGATAGCCCACGGCGGCGAAACCGCCTTCGGCGGTCAGGGGAAACAGGCCGATCACCGCCCCCACCACCCATTGCGCCGCGAATGCGCCGGAGAACACCAGCAGGTTCAGCGCCGTGTTCGCCCGGCCGGCATGGCTGGGTGGGAAGTGCCGAGACAGTATAGGGTAGGTCAAGACCCCCATATTGGAGACCAGACCGAACACCAGCCACGGCCACCAGGCCGTGACCGCCAGTTCGAACACGATCGGGACCTGCACGGCCACGAACACCAGGCTGCCCAAGGCCATGAACACGGCCAAGGGCACGCCGCGTCGTTCCAGAACCCCGGCCAGCCAGCCCGCCGCCACGAAGCCGATGGTCAAGGTGATCGCCATGGCCAGCAGCACCTGGGCCTTGCCGGCGTCGTCATAGCCGGCGACATCGACCAGCCAAGGCCCTGCCCACAGCCCCTGGATGGCCAGGCCGCTGGCAAGGCCGGTGACCGTGATCGGCGCCACGCGCAGGAACACCGGATCGGCCATGATCGCGGCGACCCCGCGCAGTTGGGCGATGATACCGCCGCCCGAAGGTGGCTCCGGCTTGTCGGGCGTGATCAGGGCGATGGTCACCGCGACCAGCGCCGTCGCCCCCGCCAGCACCCAGAACACCCCGCGCCAGCCGATCAAGGCCAAGGCCGCCTCCACCGGGGCGGTGGCCGCGATCGCCCCCAGCCCGCCCACGCCCAGGAACCAACCATTGACCAGCGGCCAATGCCGGGTCGGGAACCATTGGGTGATCGCCTTGAACGATGCCATCAGCCCGCCGGACATGCCCAGGCCGATCAGGGCCCGGCCGATCAACAGGCTGGTGGCGTCCTGGCCCAGGGCGAACACCCCCGCCCCCGCCGCCGCCACCACCCTCAGACCCGCTTGCACCCGCCGCGGGCCGAACCGGTCCAGCAGCAAGCCCAGCGGAATCTGGAACGTGGCGAAGGTCAGGAAGAAGGCGGCGGTCAGCAGGCCCAGATCGGCTGCGGTCAGGCCCAGTTCGGCGACCAGGTCATCGGACAGCACCGCGTACACCGCCCGATAGACGTAGGACAGGAAGTAACCGGCCGCGAAGGGCAGGAACACAAATGCGATCGGGAACAGCAGTCCCGCCGATCGGGAGGGGGGGGAGGTGTCGTTTGCGGTCATGGCACCCGGTTGCACCATCCAAGGCACCAGAAGTCCAGCGCAACGCCGTAAAGGGGGGAAAACCCGTCAAAAACCGTCGCGTGACCGTTGGTCGCACGGCCCAATGCCCGGCAGGTTGGACTGACAAGTAACGAATTCAAGAGGTTATCCCATGGATACCGGGCTGCACACGCGCGTCCACAGCGCCGCAAGGCTGGACCCCCACGTGGCCGATCGGGTGCTGCGTCCGACCGGCGAGGCCGGCGGACTGCCCAACGGGGCCTATACGGACTGGGACTGGATGCGGCTGGAGGCCGACCAGCTGTTCGCCCGCACCTGGACCTGCATCGGCCTGGTCAGTGACGTGCCGAACCCGGGCGATGTCTCGCCGGTGACGGTGGCGGGGCGCCCGCTGGTTCTGGTGCGCGACAAGCAGGGGGCGTTGCGCGTGTTCCACAATGTCTGCTCGCACCGGGGCGTGCAGCTGGTCCGGGCGCCGCAAACGGGCAAGCCGTTGCTGGTCTGCCCCTATCACAGCTGGAGCTACCGCCTGGACGGGGCCTTGCACAAGACCCCCCATTTCGGCGGTCACGGCGACCACACCACCGGCTGTCACGACCGGGCCAAGATGGGGCTGAAGCCGGTGCGCGCGGCGGAATGGGCGGGGCTGGTGTTCGTCAACCTGTCCGGCGACGCGGTGCCGTTCGCCGATCACATCGCCCCCCTGGCCGAGCGCTGGCGGCATTTCGACTTCAGCCTGCTGCGCCATGGCGAGACCCTGCCGTTCGAGATCAACGCCAACTGGAAGCTGGTGATCGAAAACTACATCGAGCACTACCACCTGCCGACCGTGCACCCGAACCTGAACCGCTATTCGGGCCTGGACGTGCATTATCAGATCACGTCGGACGCCAATTATGTCGGCCAGGGCAGTTCCAATTACGCCCCCAAGGACGGGGCGGTCGGCGTGTTGCCCATGTTCCCCAACCTGCCGGTAGAGGTGCGAAAACGGGCCGAATACATCTGCTTGTTCCCGAATGTGATGATCGGGTGCCTGGCCGATCATGTCTACAGCTTCATCGTGCTGCCCGAACGGCCCGATTTCTGCCGGGAGCGGTTCGATTTCTTCTTCGTCGGCGACCGGGCCCTGGCGCCGGAATTGGCCGAGGCCCGGCGGACCGTGGCCATGCGCCGGTTCGAGATCAACACCGAAGACATCGACATTGTCGAGCGGCTGCAGGCGGGCCGGGCGTCGCCGGCCTTCGATGGCGGCTACTTCTCCGCCACCATGGAGGACACCGTGCACCAGTTCCAACGCCTGGTGGTCGAAGCCCTTCAGCCCGCGGCGTCCACCGCCGCCTGATCCCGGTCCCGGTCGGCCCCCTGCATCCGCCACAGCCGGGCATACAGCCGGTCTCGGGCCAGCAGGCCGGAATGGTCGCCCTGTTCGACCACTCGGCCTTGGTCCAGGACATAGATCCGGTCGGCCTTCATCACCGTGGACAGGCGGTGGGCGATCAGCAGGGTGGTGCGGCCCCGGATCAACTGGCTCAGTCCATCCTGGACCAGCCGCTCGGCCTCTGAATCCAGGGCCGAGGTCGCCTCGTCCAGCAGCAGCACCGGCGCGTCCTTCAGCAGCGCCCGGGCGATGGACAGCCGTTGCCGCTGGCCGCCCGACAGGCTGGTGCCGCCTTCGCCGATCACGGTGTCATAGCCTTGGGGCAGGTCCCGGATGAACGGGTCGGCCGCGGCGCGGCGGGCCGCGTCGATGATCTCGGCCTGGCCGGCGTCCGGGCGGCCATAGGCGATGTTGGCGCGCACGCTTTCATCGAACAGCACCACATCCTGGCTGACCAAGGCCAGGTTGCGGCGCAGATCGGCCAGGCGCAGGTCCCTGAGGTCGGTCCCGTCGAGCGTCAGCCGCCCGGAGCTGGGGTCGTAAAACCGCGGGATCAGGTTCAGGATCGTGCTCTTGCCCGCCCCGGACGGGCCGACCAGGGCCACGGTCTCCCCCGGCTCGGCCACCAGATCGACCGCGTCCAGCACCGGCAGCTCGCCATAGGTGAACCCGACCCCCTCCAGGGCGATCCGGCCCCGCGCCCGGTCCAGCGGGGTGGGGGACGGCGGGTCGATGATCACCGGGCGCCGATCGACGGTGCGGAATATCCGGGCCGCGGCCTGGCCGCCTTCCTGGAACTGGGCATACAGCGTCGCCAGGTGCCGCATCGGGTCATAGGCCAGCAACAGGGCCGCGATGAAGGAAAAGAACTCACCCGTGGTCTTGTCGCCCGAAATCACCGCGTTGCCGCCGTACAGGATCACGCCGACCATGGCCAGGCCGCTCAACACCTCCATCACCGGCGGGGTGCCGGCCTTCAGCAGCAGGGTCGCGCGCATCAGGCGGGCGACCTTGCCAATCCGGCCGACGGCGCGGATCACCTCCCGCCCCTCGGCGCCGTCGGCCTTCACGTGGCGGATGCCTTGGAACACCTCGCTCAACAGGGCGGCGAACACACCCATTTCCGCCTGGCTTTTCTGGCTGACCTGGCGGACGCCCCGGCCAAGCTGGCCGATCGGGACCGCCGCCAGCGGCAGGACCACCAGCACCACCACGGTCAAGACCGGATCCTGCAACGCCATCACCGTCACCAGGGACAGCACCATGACCGTGTCCCGGCCCAGATAGGTCGCCCCCCGGGTCAGGCTGGTCATCAGCAAATTGGTGTCATGGATGAAGTGGGAGACAAGCCCGCCGGTCTTGGCGGTCTGGAACCCGGCCAGGTCATCCCGGATCACCGCGTCGAACATCGCCGCTTGCAACTGAGCGATGACGCTGCGCGCCACCGTCCCCATCAGCGCCGATTGCAGAAAGCCGGTCCCGGCCTTGACGCAGAACAAGGCGAACACGCCGAGCGCGATCGGCAGCAGGCTGGCCTCGGTCTTGGCCTGGAAGACATCGTCGATCAGCGGCTCCAACATGTAGGCCAGCCCGCCCTGGGACGCGCCGGCCAGCACCATGCACACAAGCGCCAGCGCGATCAGCCGCCAATAGGGGGTCATATAGTCTCGAAACAGACGCCACAGCACGGGCCAGGGATTCGCGGGCGTGGTCATGGGGCTCCGGCAACGGCGGTCGGGACGCGGGCCCAAGGGCCCTCGATCGCGGTCGCTTGCCATGACCGCGCCGGCCCAGTAAAGCACCTTCCCATTACAACACCGGAAGTTTGGGCGCACCGGCGGGCCATGCCGGGCTGAAACCCCGGACCCGTGCAGGAAGGAAGCCCCCCATGACCGACACCGGCGATGCTCCGGCCGACGCGGCCCAGGCCGCCCGGCCCGCCCCGGCGACAGGGACCGTCTGGCTGGACCGCTATCCCCCGGATGTGGATTGGGCCGCGCCGCTGCCGGTGGGCCCCGTGCCGGCCCTGCTGGACGCCAGTGTGAAGGCCCATGGCAACCGGCCGCTGTGTGACTTCCTGGACAAGACCTTCACCTACCGGCAGATCGGCGACTTGGCCGACCGGATCGCCCGCGGCCTGCAGGGCCGGGGCGTGGGCAAGGACCACCGGGTGGGGCTGTTCCTGCCCAACTGCCCGTATTTCATCGCCGCCTATTACGGGATCCTGAAGACCGGGGCGACGGTGGTGAACTTCAACCCGCTCTACGCCGAGCAGGAGCTGATCAAGCAGGTCACCGATTCCGGCACCGAGATCATGTTCACGCTGGACCTGGCGGCCCTGCACCCCAAGCTGGTGCCGCTGTTGGCCAAGACCGGGCTGAAGACCATCGTGGTCTGCCCGATGACCGGCATCCTGCCGTTCCCCAAGAACCTGCTGTTCCCGATCGTCAAACGGTCGGAGGTCGCCCGGGTGCCGAAGACCGAGCCGCACCTGCCGCTGGCCAAACTGACCGCGGGGCCGCCGGGCAAGCCGCAACCGGTCGAGATCGCGCCCGATGACGTGGCGGTGCTGCAATATACCGGCGGCACCACCGGCGTGCCCAAGGGGGCTATGCTGACCCACGCCAACATCACCGCCAATACCGAGCAATCCATGCTGTGGTTCCCGCGCGTGGAGCCGGGGCGGGAACGGGTGATGGGCGTGCTGCCGTTCTTCCATGTCTTCGCCATGACCGCGGTGATGAACCTGGCGATCCGGGCCGGCGCCGAAATCCTGATGATGCCGAAATTCGACCTGATGGACTGCCTGGCGCTGATCGACAAGAAGAAGCCGACCCTGTTCCCGGCGGTGCCGACCATCTACACCGCGATCAACAATTGTCCGACCATTGGCAAATACGATTTGTCCTCCATCCGGTTCTGTATCTCCGGCGGGGCTGGCCTGCCTGTGGACGTGAAGCAAAAATTCGAGGATTTGACCGGCTGCACGCTGGTGGAAGGCTACGGCCTGACGGAATCGTCGCCGGTGGCGGCCGTCAACCCGATCAACGGCGTCAACAAGCCGGGCTCGATCGGCCTGCCTTTGCCCGGCACCACCATCGAGATCCACGACCGGGAAACCCCGGGCAAGACGCTGGGCATCGGTGAGCGCGGCGAGATCTGCATCATCGGCCCCCAGGTCATGAAGGGGTACTGGAACAAGGCGGAGGAGACCGCCAACACCCTGCGCGAGGGCCGCCTGCACACCGGCGATGTCGGCTATATGGACGCGGAAGGATACACCTTCATCGTCGATCGCATCAAGGACCTGATCCTGGCCGGCGGCTACAACGTCTACCCGCGCACCGTGGAGGAGGCGATCTACCAGCATCCAGCGGTGGAGGAGTGCATCGTCGCCGGCATTCCGCACGAATACCGGGGCCAAACGGTCAAGGCCTTCATCAAGCTGAAGGCGGGCCAGCATTTGGACACCGACGGCCTGATCCAGTTCCTGGGCGACAAGCTGTCGCCGATCGAAATGCCCAAAGAGGTGGAATTCCGGGACGATCCCTTGCCCAAGACCATGATCGGCAAACTGTCCAGAAAGGCGATCCTGGAAGAAGACGAGGCGAACCGGGCGGCCGCCTGATGCCCGGAACCCGGTCTGGGGTCGGTGGGGTGGGGGGTGGTGCCGGTGGCTTGGGATCAGTCCTCGGGGGTGAAGCCCAGGGCTTCGACCGCCGCGCGGGCGGCGTCGTCCTCCAAGCCTTGTACGGCGGCCAGCAGCATGGATGCGGCGGTCACCGCCTCCTCATGGGCCTTGGCCTTGTCCATGCCGGCACTCAACGCCTCGTCGATGGTCTCGGCATAGGCGCTGGCCAGCATTTCCTTGGTACCACTGTCGATCGACATGCGCGTCCTGTGCATCCCGGTCGACCGGCCGCCGCTGGCGCGCCGGTGCGGGAGATCATGATGTGCAACCGGGCGTCCGGTCGGGTGACGAGCTCCGCGTCCGTTCCGGAGGGATCACAATGCCAGCGGCCGTGCGACGGTGGGCCGCCACCCCCAGGAAACGGTCTTCGATAAGGTCACCGGGTTTTAAAGGCCTGCCCCCTCCCATGTCAAAGAGGAAGATGGCCGGGATTGCAATTTAACGGCGGGTGGGCGCGAAAGGTCTAACAGATTGAATTTTATGAATTCTTGTGATGGTTCTTGGGGCCTTGCGCCCGCTTGACAGACCGGTTGCGGCCCGATACCTTCCCTTTACGTAAACGTCAATTTGGTGGTCCAACCCATGGGCCAAAGCGGGAGGGCGCGGTGCCGTCTTCACAGGTTCAACCCAATGCTGCGGCGGCCGAGTGGCCCGGTTTTCCCGATGTGGCGGACCCGGGCGAGGGCTGTGGCCCCGACCGGTTCGCGATCGGCGATCTGGCGCGGGACTTCGGGCTGACCGCGCGCACCATCCGGTTCTATGAGGATGAGGGGCTGCTGACCCCCATCCGGGAAGGCCAGGCGCGGATCTACAGCCGGCGTGATCGGGCCCGGCTGAGCCTGATCTGCCGGGGCAAGCGGCTTGGCTTTTCCCTGGCCGAAATCAAGCAATTCCTGGATCTGTACCAGGTGGACGCGGCCCAGAAGGGGCAGATGCGCTTTGCCCTGCGCCGGGCGCGGGAGCGGATCGCCAGCCTGGAGCAGCAGCTGCGCGACGTCCAGGACAGCTTGGGCGAATTGCGCGGCATCGAGCGCGCGATCCTGGACCATTTCACCCGTCTGGGCGAGGCGCCGGACGGGGATGTCACCGACACGTCATAAGCCCGCGCTGGAGCCCACCCCCGAAACCCGATACACCGGGCAAAAAGCAGTGCCAAAAG
>CAYNRD010000007.1:0-15813 GCA_964399515.1 uncultured Mycobacteriaceae bacterium
GATCGCCGATCCGGGCATAGATGTTGTCGATCTCATCCAAACCCTGGTCGGCGAAGCGCAGGCGGGTGACATCGAAGCCCAGATCCGCCAAGACCGCTTCGACCACGTCCAAGGCACCCTCATCCCGGGGGGTCACGCTGGCGCACCGGATCAGGTCCTGGGCCAAAGCGACCGGATCGACCGGGCGGGCGGGCGGGGCGTCGGGCATCAGTCCCGCAACAGCTCGTTGATCGCGGTCTTCGCCCGGGTCTGGGCATCGACCCGCTTGACGATCACGGCACAATACAAGGACGGGCCGGGGCTGCCGTCGGGCAACGGTGTGCCGGGCAGGCTGCCCGGCACCACCACCGAATAGGCGGGCACCCGGCCCACATGCACCTGCCCGGTGGCGCGGTCGATGATCTTGGTCGATGCGCCGATGAACACCCCCATGGACAAGACCGCCCCTTGTTCGACCACCACGCCCTCGACCACCTCCGACCGGGCACCGATGAAGCAGTCATCCTCGATGATCACCGGGCCGGCCTGCAGCGGTTCCAAGACACCGCCAATGCCGACCCCGCCCGACAGATGGACATTGCGGCCGATCTGGGCGCAGGAGCCAACCGTGGCCCAGGTATCGACCATCGTCCCCGCCCCCACATAGGCGCCCAGATTGACGAAACACGGCATCAGCACCACATCCGCCGCCACATGGGCGGAATGGCGGACGATGGCCCCCGGCACGGCCCGGAAGCCGGCGGCCCGAAAGTGGTCGTCACCCCAATCCTTGAACTTGCTGTCCACCTTGTCGAACCAGGGCGCCCCGCCGGGCCCGCCCGGAATGGTCGCCATCGGGTTCAGGCGGAAGCTCAACAAAACCGCCTTTTTCAGCCATTGGTGGACCACCCAACCCTCGGCCTGCTTGGTCGCGACCCGGTGCGTGCCCGAATCGAGTCCCCTCAGCGCGGTCTCGACCGCGTCCCGAACGGCGCCGCCGGTATCCGGGGACACCTGGGCGCGGTCGTCGAAGGCGCGGTCGATGGTCTCAATCAGGCTTGGATCGGTCATGGGGTTTAATCTGCTCGGGGGCCGGGTCCGGAAGGCCCGGCACTGTGCAAAGGCGACGGCGCGCCGTCAATCGGCCCGTGCCGCCGCGACCCCCTCCAGCCAAGCCACCAGATCATCGATGACATGGTGCACGTGGCCCGATCCCGGCACCGGCGCCGCCCAGGCATGGGCGGTGCGCACCCAGGCCGTGGTCATGCCCAAATCATGGGCGGGCAGCAGGTTCTTGGCCATGTCCTCGAACAGGATCGCCCGGTCGGCGGCGATGCCGGCCCGGGCCACCAGGGCGTCGTAGGGGTGGCGCTGGGGCTTGGGCACGAACCCCGCCGCGACAATATCGCTGATGTGATCGAAATGGCCCAGCACCCCCAACCGGCCCGCCACCCGTTCGGCGTGGGCGACGGTGCCGTTGGTCAGAATGATCTTGCGCCCCTCCAGGGCGGCCAGGGCCCGGTCCAGACGCGGCGACGGATCCACCGGCGACAGGTCGATGTCATGCACATAGTCCAGATACGGCTCCGGCGGCAGGTCGTGGACGGTCATCAAGCCGTTCAGCGTGGTGCCGTGATCCCGGAAATACTGTTTTTGCAGCCGCTTGGCCTCGGCCAACTCGACGCCCAGGGTCTTGGCGATATACTCCCCCATCCGGCGATCGACCTGCTCGAAAAGGTTGCAGTCCGCCGGGTATAACGTGTTATCCAAATCGAACACCCACACATCGATCTCCGGCATCGCCGAGGGTTCGGTCGCCCGGGGCTGGGCCGGGAGCGGGCTTTCGGGGGGGAAAGCGGTCATGGGGGGGTCCGTTCGTGCGCGCGATCGGGCCAGTCTAGGTCAAGCCGTCGGCGATGTCGCCCCGCCGCCGCGGGGCCGGTACGCTCGGTTAACCGTTTTTCGACATAACAAGATCAGTATGCACACCGGGCATCGAACGGAAGATGGGCATGACTGCAAGTTCGACCACCGCCAAATCGCCAACCGCCGTGTCCCGGGAACGGATCCTGGGCGGGATCACCGCTATTCTGGAAGCCTATCCCGGTCCCGCGCTGTGGGTGGACCATGCCGGCACCATCCTGAACAGCAGCCCCGTGGGGCGACTGTTGGCGGACAGCCCCGACCGGGAAAACCAGGGCTGGTGGCGAGCCCTGTATGAATGGCTGTCGGCGGGCGAAAGCAGCCATCACCTGAGCGAGGTGGTCTCGGCCGAAGGCGAGGTGCTGATCGGCTGGACCGCCACCGCCCTGCCCGACGGCAGCGTGCTGCTGTGCGGCACCGATGAGACGGGCGACGAAAACCTGAAACGGGCGTTGATCGATTCCCGGCAGCGGTTCCGGGACCTGGTCGACCTGGCCGCCGACTTCGCCTGGGAGACCGACAAGGACGGCCGGTTCATCTATGTCTCGCCGCAAGGGGCGCTGGGCTATGCGCCCGAGCAGCTGAACGGCCGCAATGTCGGGATCCTGATGCGCGACGACGACCAGAGCGTCCGCTCCCCGTTCGAGACCAAGCGTGCCCTGTCCCGGTCCGAGCACTGGCTGGTCAAGAAGGACGGCTCGGACGCCTATGCCCTGTTCTGGGTCCGGCCGCTGTATGACGATGACGGCACCTGGCGCGGGGCGCGCGGCCTGGTGCGCGAAATCACCGAGGATTACCGCCGGGAAATGCAGTTGGCCCGCGCCGAAACCCGGGAGGCGGTGATCGCCCATATCGTCGGCGCCATGCGCGACGGCGTCGAGCCGGACCGGATCCTAAACAACGTCATCCGCTCCACAGGCCTGGCGCTGTTGTCCAATGTGTCGGGCATCTATCAGTTCGACCGCTCGGGCCGGCTGGAGTTGGCGGCCCAGTACAATCAGGCCTGGGATGGCGAGGATGCGGTGCCCATGGTCCTGGATCCGGTGCTGGACCCGGCCCTGCTGCCCCATGACGATGCGGCGCAAAGCCCGCGCCTGATCCTGACCAAGGACGGCTCGACCATGGTGCTGGCGCTGTTCTACCGCCAGGAACTGAACGGCGCCCTGGTGATCAAGCGGGCCGAGGACGGGGACGCCTGGACCGAGGACGATTTGAGCCTGGCCCAGGCCGTGGGGGCGCAGATCGGAATCGCCCTGGCCCAATGCGGCTTCATCGAGCAATTGCGCGTCCACGCAGAAGTCGATGCCCTGACCGGCCTGTTCAACCGGCGCAAGCTGATGGAAAGCCTGGCGGCGCTGACCGCGGCCCAGCCCGGCGCGCTGTTGTACATCGACGTCAACAATTTCAAGCCGGTCAACGACCTTCTGGGCCATGCCGCCGGCGACCGTCTGTTACAGGCCCTGGCCGACCGCATGCGGGCCCATCTGCGCGGCGGCATGGTGGCCGGCCGCCTGGGCGGTGACGAGTTCCTGATCTGGCAGCCCAACACCGATCCCGACGCTTTGGCGGCGGTGTGCGATGACCTGATCGCCTTCGGCGACGGGCTGGACGACTATGCCGCCCGGGAGGACCTGCCGGTCGGCCTTTCGATCGGGGTGGTGCTCAGCGACCCGGCCCAGGACCACGGCGCGGAGGATTTGGTCGCCCTGGCCGACCGGGCGATGTACCGGGCCAAACGGGCGGCCAAGCGGGACAGGCGCCCGGGCGCTTGGGTGCTTGACCCGCCGCCGTCATAAAACCGACCTTATCGAACAATCGCGACTCGACACCCTGAAGGCGGGGCGCAAAAAACCGGGCCTGACCATGGTTCGTCCGGAACGGACTGGACAGCCTGATCCGGGGTTGGGGATGAGTGCGGATCCGAATGCCGATCGCTTGAGCTTTGAAGAGGCCAAAACCCTGGCCCGGAACCAGGACGCCGCCGTGCGCGAGGCCCTGGCGACCCGGTCCGATTTGGCGCCGGAGCTGCTATTCTACCTGGGCCAGGTCCTGGACACCGCCGTGCGTCGCGGCGGGCCCGGCAACGGCGCGACCCCGCCCCAGGCGGACCTGATGCTGACCAAGGACGCGGCCGAATCGGTCCGCTCGACCCTGGTGCCCAAGACCGCGGCCAAGATCCCGCCCAATGGCGGCGACGACCCCGGACCCCTGGAACAATTGACCGTCGACATTCTGGTCGCCCTGTCCAACGACCTGTCGCCGTCGGTGCGGGGGATGCTGTCCGACGCGATCAAGGAATTGGAGCACGCGCCCCAAGGCGTGGTGTCGACCTTGGCCCGGGATCGGGATCTGGCCGTAGCCGAGCCGGTGCTGCGCCATTCCCCGCAGCTGGGCGACGCCGATTTGGTCAACCTGGTGGAGGAGGAAACCGCCCCCGGCGCCCGGTCGGTGATCGCCCGGCGCCAGGAGGTCAGCGCGCGCCTGGCCGACGCCATTGCCCGCACCGACGACGAGGAGGCGATCGGGGTCTTGCTGGGCAACAAATCCGCCCAGATCCGGGAAGACACGCTCGACAGCATCCTGGAGCGGGCGCCGGGCAAGAAGCGCTGGCACAAGCCGTTGGTGCACCGGCCCACCTTGCCGTCGAACGCCATCGAGCGGCTGGCCAAATTCGTCGCCATGGCCTTGGTCCACGTGCTGCAAAACCGCCCCGACGCGGACGAGGACACGTTGAGCGCCGTGGCCAAGATCGCCGACAACCGGGTGCGCGCCGGTGAGATGCTGCCGTCCGAAGCGTTCGCGCTCGACCCCGACGGCGAGGGGGCGGAGCCCAAGGGGCTGGAAAAGCCCACCACCGCCGCGGGCGGCGCCGAGCCCAAGGGCTTGGAAGCCGGCCGAGCCAAGGGGCCCTATGGCGGCGCCGCCCAGGCCCATTTGTTGGACGATCGAAACAAACTGACCGTGGATGAGATCGACGAGGCGCTGTTCGCCGGTGACCGGGCGTTCGTGGTCACCGCCCTGGCCCTGAAATCGGGCATTCATGAGGACATCGTTGAGTCGATCATGAAGTCCCAAAGCGCCCGGGGGGTCACGGCGCTGTGCTGGAAGGCCGGCCTCGGGGCGCGCATGGCCATGAAGGTGCAAACCCAGATCGGCCGCATCCCGCCCAAATCGGCCCTGGGCCCCCGGGAGGGCGGTGACAAGTTCGCGCTGTCCACCAAGGAAATGAAGTGGCAGTTGGAATTCTTCGGCGCACGGTAGAGCGCTGGCTGAATTGATTTGTGAACGGATTGTAAACCGTTGGAAAAATTGGATTTTATGTAACGCTGTTGCGATTACCCCGGCCCGTTTTCCCGGTCCGCCTCGGTCACGGACCGGTGCCGGCCAGACCATCGTCATTGTTGATGAGGGGCGCTCGACGCAGTTTCTGACCAAGAACGTCGTCGCCAGTGTCGACTTCGGCAATTCGGTATCCTTGTCCGAGCGCGATGGGTCCTTTTTCCGCTTCGAGGATTCGTTCGGGTCCTCGGCATCGCCGGCGGACTCCTTGCCCATCCGGGCCGAACTGGATGCCGGTGGTTTTTCCCTGTCGTTCTTTCCATTCGCCGCAAATGGCACAACCTTCGACCTCGACCTCGACTTCGACGTGATCGGCGTGGACACCCCGCCCGCGCCGTCGCCGGAGCCGATCACCGCCGTGCCGGAACCGCCCGTGCCGGCACCCGCACCTGAGGCGGGCTACCAAGACCTGGTCGGGCAAGCGCCCGATGGCGGCACGGTGTTTGGCAGCATCGATGTGGACGCGTTGGTGCAGGACTTCGTCACCAATATCGACGGGTTCGCGATCGCCTGACCCCGGTTACCGGTGCCGCTTGGTCTTGGCGGTGGCGGGGGCGGCCAGCGGGTCATCCGGCCAGGGGTGTTTGGGGTAGCGGCCGCGCAACTCCGCCCGCACCGCCTTGTACGACCCGCGCCAGAACCCGGCCAGATCCCGGGTCACCTGCACGGGCCGGCCAGCCGGGGACAGAAGGTGCAGGGTCAGCGGCACGCCGCTGTCCCCCAAGGCCGGGGTTTCGGTGGCGCCGAACATCTCCTGCAGGCGGACGGGCAGCACCGGCAGGATCGGCCCCTCGGAATCCTGGGCGCGGTCGTAATCCACCGGAATGTCCCGGCCGCTGGGCACGGCCACCAGGGCGGGCGCCAGCCGGTCCAAGTCCCGCCCAAGCCCGGCGCCCAACGCGGTCGCCAGGGCCGGCGCCACATCCAGCCCGGCCAGGTCCTTCAGCCCGGTGACGCCGGCCAGGAACGGCGCCAGCCAGTCTTCCAACCCATCCAGCAGGGCGCCATCGGACCAATCGGGCCAGCCAAGCCCGGCCAAACCGTGGGAGCGGGCAAAGGCCACCCGGGCGCGCAGGCCCTTGGCCGCGTCCGTCCAGCCCAGCAGGTGCAAGCCCCGCTCCCGCACCAGGGCGATCAAGGCCGGCAGAAGCTCTTCCGGTCCCGGAACAAACCCGCGCTCCTCCAGCGGCATGGCCCCCAACCCGCGGATATCCCGGCCCAGGAACCGTTCCCGCTCGGCATCGAAGCGCACGGTCCGCCGCCAGGCCACCCGGTCGCCATGCCGGTCGAGGATCTCGGCGCGCTCGATCGGGCAGATCAGCCGGACGCCCGCGTCCGACCGGCGGGCGCCGCCCGCGTCCAGGCCCGCGACCACGAAATACTCCCAATCGGGCAGTGGGTCGGGCTGGCCCAAGCCGGCCCCCTGGCCGCCGGACAGGATCAGCCGCGCCGACCCCGTCTGGCGGCGCCGGGCGATCCGGTCCGGGTAGGCGAAGCTGAGCACCGCCCCGGGCGACAGCGCCGCCGCCCCGGGCTTGACGCCGATCCGCCGGCGCAGTTGGGCCGCCGCCTCCCGGATCGGGGCGAAGCGCCCATCGCCGCGCCGCAGCGGGTCCAGACGCAGGCGCAGGTCCGGGCCGGCCCCGGTCAACGGGTCCCGTTCGCCCAGCAACGCCGCCAAGTCACAGGCCACCGCACCTGCACCCAGACCCTTGGCCGCCAGCAGCATATGCGCCAGGCGCGGATGGGCCGGCAGGCCGGCCATGGCACGGCCGTGGTCGGTGATCCGGCCCCCGGCATCGACGGCACCCAGCTGGCCCAACAGGTCCCGCGCCGCTTGGAAGGCCTGGGCCGGCGGCGGGTCCTGCCAGACCAGGTCATCGGGGTCCCGGCAGCCCCACAGCGCCAGGGCCAGGGCCAGGCCGGCCAGGTCCGCGTCCAGGATCTCCGGCCGGTCGAACGGCGCCAGCCCGCCTTCGGCACCCTTCAGCCACAGCCGAAAGCACACCCCTGGCTCCGTGCGGCCGGCCCGGCCCCGGCGCTGGTCGGCGGCGGCCCTGCTGATGCGCACGGTCTCCAAACCGGTCAGGCCCCGGCCGGGATCGGCGACCGGCGCCCGCCGGAACCCGGTATCGATCACCACCCGCACGCCCTCGATGGTCAGGCTGGTCTCGGCGATGGATGTGGCCAGCACCACCTTGCGCCGGCCGGGGGCGGGCGGGGCAATCGCCGCGTCCTGGGCGGCCGGCGGCAGATCGCCGTAGAGCGGCATGACTTCCGTTCCGGCATCGACACGGCTCAGATGGTCCGCCGTGCGCCGGATCTCCCCAACCCCGGGCAGGAACACCAGCACCGAGCCGGCCTCGGTCTCCAGCGCGTGGCGCACCGCCTTGGCCGCGGCATGGGCGATGTCGGCCGGATGGCGTTTCAGATCTGCGATGCCCAGGGGCGCGTGATGGGTCGCCACCGGATGGGCCCGGCCCTGGCTTTCGATCACCGGTGCCGCCAGCAGGCCGGCCAGCCTTGATGTGTCCAGGGTTGCGCTCATCATCACCAGGCGCAGGTCGTCCCGCAGGCCGGTTTGGGCATCCAGCGCCAGGGCCAGGCCCAAATCCGCCTCCAGGCCCCGTTCGTGGACCTCATCGAAGATCACCGCCGCCACCCCGTCCAGGCCGGGGTCATCCTGCAGCATGCGGATCAAGATGCCGTCGGTGATCACCTCGATCCGGGTTCGGGGGCCGATCTTGCTGTCCAGCCGCACCCGATAGCCGACCGTTTCGCCCACGGATTGACTCAGCAGGGCGGCCATGCGCCGGGCGGCGGATTTGGCCGCCAACCGGCGCGGCTCCAAAACCAGGATCCGGCCATCGCCCCGCCAGGGGGCGTCCAGCAGGCTCAAGGGCACGATGGTGGTCTTGCCGGCTCCGGGCGGGGCCGCCAGCACGGCGCGGGTGCCGGCCCGGAGCGCCGCCGACAGCTCGGCCAGCACCGCACCGATCGGCAGGGCGGCCGCGGTGTCCCGCCAGCGGCTCAGCCCAACAGATCCTTGAGCCGGGCCTGTTCGGCCTTGCCATACCCGATCACCGCACCGGCGGGCGTCTCGATCACCGGCCGCTTGATCAGGGTTGGCGTCTCCAGCATCAGCGCCATGGCCCGGTCCCGGTCCAGATCCCGGGTTTGAGCGGCCTCCAGGGCCCGAAAGCTGGTCGAGCGCCGGTTCAAGACCCGCTCCCAGCCGAACGCGTCCAGCCAGCGGGCCAGCATGTCGGGCGTGACGTCATCGGCGCGGACATCGTGGAAGACGGGCGCGTGACCGCCCGCCCTGAGCGCCTTCAACGCGGTCTTGCAGGTATCGCAGGTGCCAAGGCCGAACAGCGTGATCGCCATAATGTGTGGTCCGGGTGGTTTTGACGCGGTCGGTCGGCGGTGATACCAAACCGCGTCCCTTGGTCAAATCCCCTGACCGCAATCCCCCGGACCCGTCGATGCTCGCCGTCCTGTCCCCCGCCAAATCGCTGGATTTCTCACCCCCGCCCGCGGATCTGGCCCTGACCGACCCGGCCTTTCCGGCGCAGACCGGGCAGTTGGCCGCGATCGCGCGCGGGCTGTCGGCCGCGGAACTGGCGCGGCTGATGGGCATCTCCGACGCTTTGGCGACGCTGAACCGGGACCGGTTCCAGGCCTTCGCGGCCAATCCCGGGCGGGACGCGGTCAAGCAGGCGGTCCTGTGCTTTTCCGGGGACACCTATGTGGGCCTGGATGCCGGGACCCTGCCCCGGCCAGCACTGCTGCGGGCCCAGGACCGGCTGCGGATCCTGTCCGGCCTGTATGGCCTGCTCCGCCCCCTGGACGGCATCCAGCCCTATCGGCTGGAAATGGGCACCCGCCTGGCCACACCGGCGGGCACCGGCCTGTACGCGTTCTGGGGTGACCGGATCACCGACGCCCTGGCCCAGGCCGCCGACGCCACCGGCGCCCGGGCGGTGATCAATCTGGCCAGCCAGGAATACTTCAAGGCGGTGCGGCACAAGCGCCTGGGCATCCCGGTGATCACGCCGGTGTTCAAGGAACAAAGGGGCGCGACCGCCAAGGTGATCGGCTTCTCCGCCAAGCGGGCCCGGGGCATGATGGCCCGCCACATCATCGAACACGACCTGACCGACCCGGCCGACCTGATCGGCTTCCGGGTCGCCGGCTACCGGTACGTGGCAGACCAGTCCGACCCGACCGCCCCCGTTTTCATCCGCGATACCGAAACCCCAGCCGCCCAGGCGGCCGAGTAACCCGATCCAACCCCTGCCGAGGATACCTCCCCATGGCCATCAAGCTTTACGATCTCGCCGGTCAGGACGACCAGTTGCGGTTCAGCCCCACCTGCTGGCGGGCCAAGATGGCGCTGGCCCACAAGGGGCTGGAGGTGGACAGCCTGCCCTGGCGGTTCACCGAAAAGGACCAGCTGCCCGAAGGCTGCGTCGGCCGGGTGCCGGCGATCGTGGACGGCGAGACCCTGGTCCATGACAGCTGGGAAATCGCGCTGTATCTGGACAAGACCTATCCGGACAAGCCGCTGTTCAGCGGCCCGGACGCCATGGGCACCACCCGGCTGATCCAGGAATACTGGAACCGCCAGATCCACCCGGCGGTGGCCAAGACCATCCTGAAGGATCTGTTCGCGGTCATCGCCGAGAAGGACAAGCCCTATTTTCGGGAAAGCCGGGAGAAGGTGTTCGGCAAGTCGATCGAGGCGGTGTCCGAGGATGTGGACGGCAACATCGCCAGTTTGCGCGCGGCGCTTGAGCCGTTCCGCGCGGTGATCGGCGGCCGGGCCTTCCTGGGCGGCGATCAGCCCGCCTATGCGGACTATGTGTGCTTCGGCGCGTTCGCCTGGGCGCGCGCCTCCTCCCCCATCAAGCTGTTGGCCGAGGATGACCCGGTTTACGCCTGGCGGGCGCGAATGATGGACCTGCATGGCGGCCTGGCCCGAAACGCCCCCGGCAATCCGGTCTGACCGGGGGGCCGGCCATGTATGACGTCTATTTCTGGACCACGCCGAACGGCTACAAAGTGACCATCCTGCTGGAGGAGTTGGGGCTTGCCCACACCTACAAGCCCGTCAACATCTCCAAGGGCGAGCAGTTCGCGCCCGATTTCCTGAAGATCGCGCCGAACAACCGCATCCCGGCCCTGGTCGACCATGACCCGGCCGATGGCGGCGATCCCGTCAGCGTGTTCGAGTCCGGCGCCATCCTGTGGTACCTGGCCGAAAAGCACGGCGCCTTTCTGCCCACCCAGATCCGCGCCCGGGCCCAGGTCCAGGAATGGCTGATGTGGCAGATGGGCGGCTTGGGGCCGATGTGCGGCCAGAACCACCACTTCACCCAATACGCGCCGGAACCGGTCCCCTACGCCATCGACCGCTATGTCAAGGAGACCGGCCGGCTGTACGGGGTGATGAACAAGCGCCTGGCCGAGCGGGAGTACCTGGCCGACGCCTACTCGATCGCCGACATCGCCTGTTATCCCTGGGTGCAGCGGTGGCCGCGCCAGCGGATCAGCCTGGACGACTTCCCCCATGTGAAGCGCTGGTTCGAGATGCTGGGCCAGCGCCCGGCCGTGCAGAAGGCTTATGCACGGGGGGATGAGATCAACACCGCCCCCGCCGTGACCGAGGAGGGCAAGAAACTGTTGTTCGGCCAGGATGCCTCGACGGTGCGCTGACCGCCGCCTATAGTCGGCGGTCAAGCGGCCGGCGGCCCCGCCCACACTGATCCGTCCCCGCCGATCCGGAGTGAGGTTCATGCATCTCGACATCTATTCCGACACCATCTGCCCCTGGTGTCTTATCGGCAAGCGCCGGTTGGAAAAGGCCCTGGCCGAACATCCCCAGGAGGGGCTGACCATCCGTTGGCATCCGTTCCAGCTGAACCCGGACATGCCCAAGGACGGGATGGACCGCCAGACCTATCTGGAGACCAAGTTCGGCGGCCCGCAGCGGGCGGCCCAGGTCTATGGCATGATCGAGGATGCCGGCCGGACCGAGGGCATCGACTTCCAATTCCAGAAGATCAAGACCACCGCCAATACCGTCGACAGCCACCGGCTGTTGCACTTCGCCGACCAGAATGGCGGTCAGGCGGCGCAGGACACGGTCGCCGAGGCGCTGTTCCAGGCCTATTTCCTGGACGGCAAGGACCTGGGCGACCATGAGGTGCTGGTCGCCGCCGGAGTCCAAGCCGGCTTGGACGAACAGGCCCTGCGCGGCTATCTGGCCTCCGACCAGGACGCGGCGGACATCCAGGCCCGGGACCAATCGGCCCGGCAGTTGGGCATCCAGGGGGTGCCGTTCTTCGTGGTCGATAACACGGTGGCCATGTCCGGCGCCCAGCCGCCGGAAGCCTTCCACCGGTTGTTCGCCAAGGCCAAGGAAATGGCCGCCGAAGCCGCCGAATAACCCCACCCGGACCCAACCCCCGCACCACCATGGCCAACACGGCACCGGCCCCGCTCGCGGGTTTGAAGATCCTGGACCTCAGCCGGATTTTGGCCGGGCCGACCTGCACCCAGCTGCTGGGTGACCTGGGGGCGGACGTGATCAAGGTCGAGCGGCCCGGTGCGGGGGACGATACCCGCAAATGGGGCCCGCCCTTCGTCACCGGCCCCGACGGCCAACCGACCGCCGAAAGCGCCTACTACCTCAGTGCCAACCGCAACAAGCGCTCGGTCGCCATCGACATCACCCGGCCCGAGGGGGCGGCACTGGTGCGACGGCTGGCGGCCGGCTGCGATGTGCTGATCGAGAACTTCAAGCTGGGCGGGTTGAAGAAATATGGCCTGGCCTATGACGATCTGTCGGCGGACCTGCCGGGGCTGATCTACTGTTCGATCACCGGCTTCGGCCAGACCGGCCCGAACGCCCACCGGGCCGGCTACGACTTCCTGATCCAGGGCATGGCCGGGATCATGTCCCTGACCGGGGAGCCCGAGGGCCAACCCATGAAGGTCGGCGTCGGCATCGCCGATGTCATGTGCGGCATGTACGCCGCCACCGCGATCCTGGCCGCCCTGCGCCACCGGGACCAGACCGGCGGTCGGCAGGGGGGCCGCGGCCAATACATCGACCTGGCGCTGTATGACTGCCAGGTGGCCTGGCTGATCAACGGCGCGCTCAACTATCTGACCTCGGGCCAGGTGCCCACGCGCTACGGCAATGGTCACCCCAACATCGTTCCCTACCAGGTGTTCCCGGCCCAGGATGGCCATTTCATCCTGGCAGTCGGCAACGACAGCCAATACCGCCGCTTCACCGAGGTGGCCGACGCACCGCGGCTGTGGGACGACCCGCGCTTTCAGACCAATCGCGGCCGGGTCGAATACCGGGAGGAGCTGGTCGGCCTGATCTCCCGCGTGACCGAAACGCGCCCCAAGGCCTGGTGGATCGACGCGTTGGAGCGGGCCACCGTGCCCTGCGGGCCGATCAACGACCTGGAGGAGGTCTTCGGCTCCGACCAGGTGGCGGCGAGGGGCATGAAGATCGCCATGGATCACCCCGCGGCGGGCGCCGGCCAGGTTGATCTGATCGGCAACCCGATCCGGTTTTCCGAAACCCCGGTCCGCTATCACGCGCCGCCGCCGGTCCTGGGCCAGCATACGGACGCGGTCCTGGGCGAGTTCGGCCTGGACGCCGATGAGATCGCCGGTTTGCGCGGCCAAGGAATCCTGTGAATGACTGACACAACGGCGTCCCAGCGGATCGCGTCCCGGCTGTACCAGGCCGGCTGCCGGCATGCCTTCGGCATCCCGGGTGGGGAGGTGCTGGCGATCATGGACGCGCTGGATCAGGCCGGCATCCGCTTTCACCTGACCAAGCATGAGAACCCGGCCGGCTTCATGGCCGAGGGCACCTATCACGCCAATGGCGCGCCGGGCATCCTGCTGGCCACCATCGGCCCGGGCGTGGCCAACGCGGTCAATGTGGTCGCCAACGCCCAGCAGGACCGGGTGCCGCTGATCGTGATCACCGGCTGCGTGTCCGAGGCTGAAAGCCACACCTACACCCACCAGGTGTTCGACCACCGCGCGGTGCTGGCGCCGATCACCAAGGCCAGCTTCCAGGTGGTTCCGGGTGCCGTGGATGTGATCGTGGACAAGGCGCTGGCGATCGCGTGCGACGGCCAGCCCGGCCCCGTGCATCTGGACCTGCCGGTGCCGGTGGCGACAGCGCCGGAGGCGGCGCGGCCCGGCAGCGAGCGGGCGATACCGGCGCCCATGGCGCCCGCCCCCGGCCCGGAGCTGGCCCGCGCCCGCACCCTGTTCCGGGAGGCGCGGCGGCCGCTGCTGATCGCCGGCGTCGATGTGCTGAGCCAGAACGCCTGGGACGAGGTCGGCCAATTCGCCCTGGACCACCGCATCCCGGTGATCACCACCTACAAGGCCAAGGGCGTGATCCCGGAAGATCATGAGCTGGCCTTGGGCGCCGCCGGCCTGAGCCCGGAGGCGGACACCCACCTGCTGCCGTTGATCCGGTCGGCCGATCTGGTGATTGCCGCTGGCTATGACCCGATCGAGATGCGCACCGGCTGGATCGATCCCTGGCCCCACCCCGCCGCCGGCGGTGACGGCCCCCAGGTGATCGAGTTCACGGCCGTGCCCAACACCCATTACATGCACCAGGCCACGCTCAGTTTCGTGGGCGATATTGGTGCCGGGCTGGATGCCTTGGCCGAAACAGCCCCCCAAACCACCCCCTGGCCCGATGGCGCGCCGGCACGGGCGCGGGCGGCGCTGAAGTCGTTTTTCGCGCCCCGGTCGGACTGGGACCCGGCGGCCGTGTTCCAGGCCGCGCGGCGGGCCTTGCCCAGGGACACGGTGATCACCGCCGATTCCGGCGCCCACCGCATCCTGCTGTCCCAGATGTGGGAGTGCTATCGACCCCATGGCATGCTGCAATCCTCGGCATTGTGCACCATGGGCTGCGCCGTGCCCTTGGCGTTGGGGCGCAAACTGGCCGCCCCGGACCCGGGCGTGCCGGTGGTGGCGTTCATCGGCGATGCCGGCATGGAAATGATCCTGGGCGATCTGGCCACGGTGCGGAACGCCGATCTGGGGCTGATCGTGGTGGTGCTGGCCGACCAAAGCCTGGCCCTGATCGAAAAGAAACAGCGGGCTGACCAGCGCGGCAATCTGGGGGTGGACTACCCCGGCACGGATTTCGCCGCCGTCGCCACGGCCCTGGGCGGCACCGGGGTGACCGTGCGCGATGCCGAGGGGCTGACAGCGGCCCTGACCCAGGCCTTGGCGCGCACCACCGGCTTCACCCTGATCGCGGCGGAACTGCCGCGCCGGGCGTATGACGGCACGTTCTGAGCCGCCGATCCAACCGCTGCGGTCGGTCCTGTACGTGCCGGCCTCCAACCCCCGGGCCCTCGCCAAGGCACCGGGCCTGGACGCGGACGGCTTCATCCTGGACCTGGAAGACGCGGTGGCGCCGGACGCCAAGCCCGCGGCACGCCAGACCGCCCTTTCGGTGCTGGCGGAAGCGGATTTCGGCGGCCGGCCCCGGGTCTTGCGGGTCAATGGGCTGACCACGCCCTGGGGCCAGGCCGATCTGGCGGCGGCGGCCCAATCGGGCGCCGACGCGGTCTTGATCCCCAAACCCGACGGGCCGGAGGATGTGCGGGCGGCGGCCCGCGTTGTGGCCGAGCATGCGCCGGACGGGATCGGCCCGCCCTTGTGGGCGATGATGGAGACGCCCCTGGCGATCCTGAACGCCCGGGACATCGCGGCCGCCAGCCCGCGTCTGGCCGGGGTGGTGCTGGGCGGCAACGATTTGGCCAAGGACCTGCACGCCACCGCGACCCCGGACCGGGCCGAACTGGCCGCCAGCCTGGGACTGGTGATCCTGGCGGCCCGAGCATTCGGCCTGGTCGCCCTGGACACCGTGCATCCGGATCTGGGTGACACCGACGGCTTCCAGGCCGCGTGCCGGCAGGCGGCGGCCATGGGCTATGACGGCAAGACGGTCATCCACCCGACCAGCATCGACACCGCCAATCGGGCCTTCGCCCCCGACGACGCGGCGGTGGCCCTGGCCCGCCGGATCATCGACGCCCATGGCCGCAGCGTGGCGCGGGGCCAGGCGGTGACCCTGGTGGAGGGGCGGCTGGTCGAAGCCCTGCATGTGGCGCAAGCCCGCCGCACGGTGGCCCTGGCCGACGCGATCGCCGCACGCGCCGCGTCGGTGTGACCACAGCCCGGATTCCCCACTGACCCCAGGGGTCCGCCATCCGGTTTAGGCCGGCGGTTGGTCCGGCTCCACCACCCGAAACTCCTGGGAGGTGCGGTCGGACGGCTTCTCGGAAAGGTCCCCGGCTTCCAGCCCGCGGGAGATCAACAGCCGGATCGCCGCCGCCCGGGTCGGAATGCGGTTGTTGAACCGCCAGCTTTCGATCGCCTCCAACTCCAGCTCATCCAGCATGATCTGAAGCTTTTCGGTGCGTTTGGGGGGCGCTTGGCCCGCGTCGTCGGTCATGGTCGCGGCAGTCCGGATGGGCGCGAACATCCCGCCGCTCCGGG
>CAYNRD010000008.1:0-14540 GCA_964399515.1 uncultured Mycobacteriaceae bacterium
GGCGCTTGACCTCCAGCAGCGCCTCGACCGCGACCAGCTTGGGGTCGGTGATGTCGACATGGCTGCGGATCGCAAGCAGGCCCTGGCCCGCCGCCAAGGCGCAGTAGGCCAGGGCCCGGCGCCGGAAGTCGTCCGCGGTCAGCTTTGGCGACAGCTCACCCCAGATGCGAATTCCTTCGTCCAGGGTGCTGGATGAATTGACAATTCCGTGTTCCGGAACCGTGTGGGTGGCGTCGATATGGAAGTGGGCGTCCACGAAGGGCGGTGTCACCAAACGGCCCAGGCAATAGATCTCATCGCCGGCCTGCGCCCCGCTGGGCCCAGGCTCGATGGCGGCGATGCGTCCGGCCTTGACCAGGATGTCCTGGCCTGTCCGGCCGTCGGGCAGGCCGGCGCCGCGCAGGATCAGATCGACGGTCACGGCGCGTCACGCCGGCGGTGAATGTCGGCCGGCCGCCGGTCAGGCCGGCGCCGGGGCGATGGCGGGGTAGAACAGGGCCCCCAGCTGGTGGTCCCGGGGCAGGTCCATGCCGGGCGGGGTGGCGCGGCCCAGGGCGATCAGATCCGGCAGCAGATGGGTGTGCGGGCCGTCGGGTGAGCGGCCGCCGGGGGCCGGGATCGGCGCCGTCACCTCCATCCGGCCCAGGCCCGTGGTGATCACCCGGACCGGGCCGTGGCCAAAGATGCCGTGGGCGATGGCGGTCATGTGGTCGGGGAACGGCGTGCCGGCCGCGGCATCCAACTCCGCCCTCAGATCGGCGACGTCGGCCCGGACGCAGAACCGCATATCGTCCCGCGCCAGCCCGAAATCATACAGCCTGGCACCTGGCGCCGCATCGTGCAGGGGTGCGGGGTCCGGCCCCAAATCGGTCAAGACCCCGGGCCCCGGGGCCGCCCCCGCCAGGCGCGGGGTGGTCAGCGCGATCAGGTCCGGCCGGTCGGGGCGGGTCATCGCCCAGGCCCTGGTGCTGGGAGTGATCGCCAGCGCCATCGCGGCCCCGGCCGTGCGCGCGGTCAGCTGCCGGTCGGTGACCGTCACCGTGACCGGCCGCCGGGTCGCCTGCCCCTCCCCCCCACGGGTGGCGAATTCGCCGACCCCGCCATGGCAGCCCATGAGCCATGTGCCGCCGTGGCTTTCCAGGCTGGTCTTGACGAACGCGGTGATGTCGTCCCGGCCCCAGGGCAACGGCCGAACGCCGACCCCCAATTCGGCCAAGCGGCCCGGGATCGCCTGCCAGACCGCCCGCCGGACCGCTTCGGGCTTGGCGCGCCAATCGGCGATCTCCTCCCCCGTGCGGCCGCAGCCCTGGCAATAGCCGCTGGCCGGGTCCAGCACGCAGACATTCACACACGGGCTTGGCACGGTGGGGCGCATGGCGGTCATCAGGGGGGGTCCTTCACGGTACGGGCGGTTCGGGCGCCGCCAGGCCGGTGGGGGTGATGATCCACCCCCCGTCATGGTGCGCCCGGTAGGCCTGGATACCGTAAACATCCGCCAGCCGTTTTGCATCCAGGATTGTTTGCGGCGCGCCGTCGGCCACCAGCCGCCCGGAGGCCAGCAGCACCACCCGGTCGCACCATCGGGCGCACAGGGCCAAATCGTGCAAGGCCAGGATCACCGTGCGCCCGGCCCGGGCCAGATCCCGGAAGGTGACCATCAAGCCGATCTGATGGGCGGGGTCCAGGGCCGCCACCGGCTCATCGGCCAGCAGCACGGGCGTGTCCTGGGCCAGGGCGCGGGCGATCAGCACCCGCGCCAACTCCCCCCCCGACAATTCGGTCACCGGCCGGCCCCGGAACGCCGCCAGGTCCATCTGGCCGATCGCCCGGTCGATGGCGGCGGCGTCGGCGGCGGGGTCCGGCGCGTGGGGCAAGCGGCCCAGGCCCACCACCGCCTCGACCCCCAACGCCCAGGCCACCTGCCGTTCCTGGGGCAGATAGGCCAGTTGCCTTGCCCGGGCACGCCGGCCCATCCCCGCCACCGGCGCCCCCGAGACTTCGACGGCACCCGTGTGGGCCAACACCCCGGCGAGTGCCGCCAACAGGGTGCTCTTGCCGGCCCCGTTCGGGCCGATCAGCCCGACGACCTGGCCAGGCTCGATCGCAAGATCGACCCCCTGCAGGACCACCCGCCCCCGCCGCCGGACGCCAAGGCCCCGCATGGTCACGGCCGTCATACCCATCCGCGCCGGGCCTTCAAGATCAGCCACAGGAAGAAGGGCGCGCCGACCAGGGCCGTGACCACGCCCAGCTTCAAGTCCCGGCCGGGCAGGATCACCCGCACGCCGATATCGGCCGCCAAGATCAAGCACGCGCCGCCCAGCGCGCTGGCCAGCAACAGCCGGGACGGCTTGGCCCCCACCAGGGGCCGCAACAGGTGCGGAATCACCAGGCCGACGAAGCCAATGGCCCCGGCCACCGCCGTCGCAGCACCCACCGCCGCGGCGGTGCCGACCACCGCCAGCACGCGCAGGCGCCCCAGATCCACGCCCAGGCTGGCCGCCACCCCCTCTCCCAGGCTGAGCGCGTCCAGCCCGCGGCCGGTCAAACCCAACAGCACCCAGCCCAGCAGGGTCAATGGCAGGGCCAACCAGACATGAGTCATCGAGCGGTCGGCCAAGCTGCCCAGCAGCCAGAAGACGATTTCCACGGCCGCGAACGGGTTGTCGGACAGGTTCAGGACCAGGCTGGTCAACGCCCCGGCCAGGCTGGTCAGCGCCACCCCGGCCAGGACCACGGTCAACGGCTCCGCCCGCCGGCCGGCCAGGGCCTGGATGCCGAACACGGCGATCAGCGCCCCCAACAGGGCGGTCAGCGGCAGGGCCAGGGTGAACGCCGCCGCCAGGCCGGTGTAGATGGCGATCACCGCGCCCAGGGAGGCGGCAGCACTGACCCCCAGCACCCCGGGCTCGGCCAGGGGGTTGCGCAACAGGCCCTGCAGCACGGCCCCGGACAGGCCCAGGCTGGCGCCGATCATCACCGCCAGCAGCGCCCGGGGCAACCGCACCTCCCGCATGACCAGGCCGATCAGGCTGTCCTCCCCGGTGACCAGGGCGGCCAGGCTTTCGCCCACGCCGATGCCGGCCGGGCCGACCACCAAGGACGCACAGAACAACACCACCATCAGGCCCGCCAAGGCCACGATCAGCGGCGCCGGTTCCCCCCTCACCGGGGGGCGTCCAGGCGGCGGGCCACGTCCGAGAGGGTTGCGATGGCGGCGGCGATTTCCGGCGTGCCGCAGATCCAGCCCCGATCGTCGATCCGGACCAGATCCCGGCCCCGGGCCAATTCCGCCAAGGCCGGATGGCGGGTGGCCTCGGTCGCCAGCCAGCGCCGGTCGGCGAAGCGCTGGCCCAGGATCAACAGGTCCGGATCCTCCAGCACCAGCACTTCCAAGGGCAGCCGACCGCCGCCCATGATGCCGCGCTCGGCGCCGATATTGGTCAGGCCCGACGCGGTGATCGCGGCATCGGCCAGGCTGCCGATGCCGGCCGTGAAGCTGTTCAGGGACACGGTCGCGGCCCGCTGGCCGGCGCCGTCCGGCGCCCGCCCGCCAAGCGCTGCCAGGCGGCGGTCGAAGGCGGCGATCAGGGCCTCGGCCCGCGCCGGTTGGCCCAGGATTTGGCCCATGCGGCGCAGATTGGCGGTGATGTCGTCCAGGGACGTCGCGGGATCGAACGGCTCGACCCGCATGCCCAGCCGCTCCATCATCGCGACCGTGGCCCGGGTGGTGTAGCGACCGACGATCACCAGATCCGGCCGAAGCAGGAACACCTCCTCGGCCAGGCCGTGATTGCGCGGGATCGCCCGCGCCTCCTCCGCCATCAAAGACAGGGGCGCGTCATGGGCCAGGAACGACACCGAGACCAGTTGGTCCGGGGCGGCGACCAGCATGGCCAGTTGATCGGTGCAAACATTCATGGACACCACGCGGCCCGGCGGCTCCGCCAGCGCCGGCGCCGCGGCCAGCGCCATCAGAACCGCGGCGACCGCCCCCCGCACCGGTCAGAACCCCAGCCGATAGCTGAGGCCCGCGAAACCGGCGATGCCGGTGTTGTTGAAGCTGAACACCTCCTCGGCGTCGTCGTCGATCAGGTTCTCGATCCGGCCGAACACCTCGACAGCGTCGGTCAGCCGGTAACGCGCGGCGATGTCGATCAGCACGAAGTCATCCAGGGTCACCTCGGTCTCCGGGGTCGCGGCGACAAACTCCACATCCTGCTGCTCGCCGTTGTAGGAGACATCGAAATTAATCAAGGCGCGATCGTCCAGGAACCGATAGGTCAAATGGACGTTGCCGATATGCTCGGCGCGGCGGATTTCCTCACTGCCGTCGGGATCATCGGCGTCGGTGTAGGTGTAGCTCAAGCCCAGGTCCAGATCGTCGGTGAGGGCCGCGAACAAGCTGACCTCCACGCCCTGGCGGCTGCTTTCGCCCTCCTCGTTGATTGGCGTGGCTGCAAAGGTCACCGGATCGAAAACGGTCGCGATCTCATCCTCCAGGACGGCCTGGAAATAGGTGATGTCGGCGATGACCCGATCGCGGAAAAAGCTCTGTTCCACGCCCACGTCGAAGCTTTCGGAGCTTTCGGGTGCCAAGTCCGGGTTGCCGATGAAGCTGTCGGGATCAAAGCCGAACAGCTCGAAAAAGGTCGGGTCGGTGACCCCCGTCCCATAGCTTCCGTGGATACGTGTACCGGTCTCATGGACCAGCACCGCCGCCGTGGCCCGGCCGGTGATCGCATCCTCGAAGAACTCGTTGTCGTCAAAGCGGACGGCACCGGACAAAAACACCCGGTCAGCAAAGTCCAGCCGGTATTCGCCGATAAAGCTGTTCTCTCTGTTGCCAACGTCGGTGTCGATACCAAAGGCTGGCAACAGGTTTTCGAAGCTGGTCTCTTCAATCTCATAGGCGAAGGTGGCCGAATGGCCGATGTCGATGAACGGCGTCGTGTCGAAGAACACCGTGCTTTGGACCGTGCCTTTGATGCGGTCGCCGGCGGTCTCGGTGATCAGGGCGCCGTCACTGAAGATGTCCGCCACCGAATCCGTATAGGCCAGCTCAAGCTTGGTCTGCCAGGCGTCGTCGAACAGGGACAGAAGCGCGGTGCCGCGGCCGGAGATGAACCGCTCCTCGGTCTCATCGTCACTGTCGATGGTCAGACCGTTGGTCGGCGTCGGCGGGAACGCGAAGTCCTGGTCGTCGGTCTGCACCGTTGCCAGCGTGGTCCGGAAGGCGGCGTCGAATTCCAGGAAGTCCGTAGGCCGGATGGCGCCGACGAAGGAGCCGGTGATGTTGGAGGCCCCATCCTCCTCATCGCCGAAATCAGAGATGTTGATCCCGCCGGTGCGCAGGCCGCTGACGGCAGCGCTGAAATCATACAGGTCCGTGCCCTGGCTGAGGCGGGTTGAGCCTACGAAAGTCTCGAAGGAGCCACCCTCCACGAACCCGTCCACGGTCAGCGGGCCATCGCCCCGGCGGGTGCGGATGTCGATGACGCCGCCGATCGCGTCAGAACCGAACAGCGCGCTTTGCGGCCCGCGCAACACCTCAATGGTGGCCAGGTCCGTAGCCAACAGGGTCGCAAAGTCGAACTCGGAGCCGAAGGCGACGTCGTTGACCTCGACGCCATCGATGCGCACCAGGGTCTGGTTGCCCTCGGCACCCCGGATGCGAACCTGGGTCAGGGTGCCGACCGGCCCGGCACGGTTGACCGCCACGCCCGGCACCCGGCGCAGGATGTCCGACGTGATGCGGGTCTGGCTGTCCTCGATATCCTGCTCGTCGATCACGGTGACAGCGGTGCCAACCGCCTCCCGCTCGACCGGGGTGCGGCTGCCCGATGCGATCACCGGCTCCAGTTCGACGACCGGGGTGTCATCCTGGGTCTGGGCATGGGCGGTGGTGGCCAGCAGGGCAACGGTCAGCGCCGTGCCGCGCAACAGGGTTTGGATGTGACGGGTGAGCATCTCGGTCTCCGGCGGGGGTGGACACCCCCAGGGGCGTGGCGAACCGGGGTTCCGAAGCCCGCACGGGCGAAGCCAAACGGGCCGATCCGGCCGCCGCTCCCATCCCACCGATGACACTGGCCCCGCGAACGGGAAGACAAACCGGCCACCGCGCCAACCCCAAGACCCCAACGAAAGCACCGCGCGAACGGACCAAGATCCGCACCGCCGGAAGACCCCCGTCCGGTGGTGGCAAGTGCCGGTGACGGCAGGTCTCCTGGCTCGCGGCTAGGGAGCGCGCGATCGGCCTTCCCGGTTGCCCAGTGGCATGGTGATCGCGCTCACCGCTTACAGTTGCGGGGACAGCCCGGGCGTTGGGGAGGCTGGCCCCCCGCACCCGATTCCCGTTTCAAGTCCTTTCGGACACCGTCACGTCTTTTGGATAGCGCGATGTGTCAGGCGCGCCAAACAGTTTTGAGGCGTTGGGCCGATGGCTGTGTCACACCGGCACCACTTTGGCCGCCGCCCCGGCCCCGCACGCCGACGGCGCCCGTGTCAGGAGCCGGCCTGTGCCGCCAGATAGGCGCGCCAGCCGCCGTGGCGCGAAATGGGCTCGGCCTGTTCCAAGGCGTGCCCTTCGCACACGAAGCCCTTGACCCAGGCGCCCGAGGCCAGCTCCACCGAGCCGATCGCCAAGGGCGGCGGCACCAGGGCGGTGAAGGCACCCAGGGCGGCGGGGGTCAGGCGCCAGACCTCCACCGCGATCGGGTGCCCAGCCCCGTCCGAGCGGCGGGCCAGGCCCGGCTTCGCTGGCACCGTGCCCGCCAGGGCGTAAAGGTCGTAGGCGGACGACGTGGCGGTGGCCTCGACCAGCTCGGCGCCCAGATCGGTCAGCTGGTGGTTCAATGGCTGGCCGGTCAGATGGGCGCCGACCACGGCCAGAAGCACTGCACCGTCGTGCCGCCGGGCCAGCACCGGCCCAGGCGCGTCCGGGACCAGATGCCGGTGCAGCCGGTCGGCCAGATGGGCCAGATCACCATCGCTGCCGCCGGGGCCGATCAGGGTGACGCCGAACGGCAGGTCCGCGCCGCCCAGCGCGCGGGTGCCCGCCGGCACCGCCACCGCCGCCAGCCCCATCAGGTTCACGAAATTGGTATACAGGCCCAGATTGGCGTTCAGCCGCACCGGATCGGCCTGGACCTCGGCGACCGTGTACTGGGTTGGCGCCGTGGGCAGCAGCAGCAGGTCGACCTGGTCCCACATCGGCTGGGCCGTCCGCAGATAGGCCTGCAGCTGATAGCGCCCCTCGAAGGCGTCCCGCGCCGAATACCGGCCCGCGCCCATGATGATCTGGGCCACGGTCGGATCACACCGGTCCGGATCGGCGGCCACGAAATCGCCCACCGCCGCCGCCCGTTCGGCGACCCATGGGCCGGCATACAGCAACGCCGCGCAGTCCTTGAGCGGCGCGTAGTCGATCGCCGCCACGGGCCAGCCCAGGTCCCCCAGCGCCGCGACCGCCCGGTCATACAGCCGTGCCGCCCCCTGGTCGCCGAACGTCTCCCGCTGCTCCGGCGGCAGGACCCCGACCCGCGGCCGGCCGGCCGGAACGCATACGGGCGCGACCGCGCGGGAAAACGGATCGGCCGGATCCACGCCCGCCATCACCCGGCGCACCGCGTCGCCGTCGGCGGCCGAGGCCGCGAACACGGTAACGCAATCCAGGCTGGCGCAGGCCGGCACCACGCCGGTCGATGGCACCAGCCCGGGCGTCGGCTTGATGCCGACCAGACCGTTGAAGGCCGCCGGCACCCGGCCGGAGCCCGCGGTGTCGGTGCCGAGCGCGAAGCCCACCAGCCCGGCCGCCACCGCCACCGCCGAGCCGCTGCTGGACCCGCCGGAGACATAGCGCGCGTCATGGACCGAGCGGGGGGCGCCATGGGGGCTGCGGGTGCCGACCAGGCCGGTGGCGAACTGGTCCAGATTGGCCTTGCCGATCAGGATGGCGCCGGCCGCCCGCAGCCGGGCCACCACCGTGGCGTCCCGGTCGGGCCTGTAGGCATAGGCCGGGCAACCGGCAGTGGTTTCAAGGCCTTCGGCGTCGATGTTGTCCTTGACCGCGAAGGGCACCCCCCACAGGGGCAGGGACCGGTCGGCGGGCAGGCGATCGGCGGCGGCCATGGCCGCCGCCCGGTCGACCAGCCGGATCCAGACCGCCGGGTCCCGGTCGTGGTCGGCGGCGATGCGCCGATACACCTCGGCGATGACCGCGCGGGGGCTCAGCCCGTCCTCGTAGGCGGCGGCCAGGCTGTGCGGCGCGAGCGACAGGGCGGCCAGGTCATCGGCCATCAGGCGGCCTCCCCCCGGGCGACGAACAGCGTCTGGCCGGGCCGCACCTCCTGGCCGGTATCGACCAGCACCGTATCGACCCGGCCGGACCGGGTGCTCTTGATCTCGATTTCCATTTTCATCGCCTCCAGGATCGCCACGGTCTGGCCGGCCTCGACCCGGTCACCGGGCCCGGCCAGCAGTTTCCAGACCGAGCCGTGCAAACTCGCCTCGATGCCGAAGCCACCATCGGGGACCGCCACGGGAGCGCTGTCGGCCAGCGGTGGCGCCGCCTCCGTCGGCGTGTCCAGCCCGGCCTTGGCCCAGCGCTGGCGCTCATCCTCGAAGGCCCGGCTCCGGTGGCGCCGGAACGCCGCGATCTCCGCCGCATGGGCCAGTTCGAACGCCCGGTGATCCTTGAGGCTGAACCGGCCCTGCTCGATGCGGATCGGATAGGCGCCGTGGGGGAACGCCTCCCGCGCCTCGGCCAGGGTTCGGCCATCGACCTCGAAAAACCGGATGCGATCGAAAAACCGCAACAGCCAGGGCTTGCCGGCCTCGAAGGGCGGCGGCTGGCGCCAGGTGTTCCAGACCTGGACGGTGCGGCCGACGAATTGATAACCGCCCGGCCCCTCCATGCCGTAGATGCACATATACGCGCCGCCAATGCCGACGGCGTTTTCCGGCGTCCAGGTGCGGGCCGGGTTGTATTTCGTGGTCACCAGCCGGTGGCGTGGGTCCACCGGCGTCGCCACCGGCGCGCCCAAATAGACGTCGCCCAGGCCCAGGACCATGTATTCGGCGCCGAACACGATGTCCCGCACCGCCTGCTCGTCCTTGAGCCCGTTGATCCGGCGAATGAACTCGATGTTCGACGGGCACCAGGGCGCGTCCGGCCGCACGCCGGTCTGATATTTGCGGATCGCCTCCCGGGTGCTGGGGTCGTCCCAGCTGAGCGGCAGATGCACCGTGCGGCTGGGCACCGCGAGCGTGTCGGTGGCCGGCAGTTCCGCCTCGGCCCGGGCCAGGACGTCCAGCAGGCGCTGGGGCGACAGGGACGCGCGGTCGAAATGCACCTGCAGGGAGCGGATGCCGGGGGTCAGCTCGATCACGCCGCCGACCCCCTCCCCCTCCAGCCAGCGCATCAGGGCATGGGCCTGGAAGCGGGAGGCCAGATCCAAGACCGGCGGGCCGAACTCGACCAGGATGTTGTCGTCGCCCGAGCGGCGATAGACGATGTCCGTCTCTCCGGTCCGGCCCCGGCGCAAAATCGGGGAGCCGCGCTCGGCCGGGGGGGGCTGGACAGCCAGCACGCCGGGCGCGGACAGGCCCGCCACCGCCCGCTCGGTCTCCGTGCGCAGGTGGTCGGCTTCCGCGTCGCCCAGGGCGGCGAAACGGACCCGGTCCCCGGGCCGCAGCTGGCCGATCTTCCACACATCGCCCAAGGCAACGGTCACCGGGCAGACGAAGCCGCCCAGGCTGGGGCCGTCAGGGCCCAGGATGATCGGCATGTCGCCGGTGAAGTCCACGGCACCGACCGCATAGGCGGTGTCATGGATGTTCGACGGGTGCAGGCCCGCCTCCCCGCCATCGGGTCGGGCCCAGGCCGGCTTGGGGCCGATCAGCCGCACGCCGGTGCGGGCGGAGTTGAAGTGCACCTCATAGGCGGTCGAGAACAGGGTTTCGATATCCTGTTCGGTGAAGAAGTCAGGCGCGCCATGGGGGCCGTAGAGGACCCGCAGCGTCCAGTCATGGGTGAGCGTCGGCCGGGCGTGGGGCCGGAGCGGCGCGCCAGGGCCGGTGGGCGCCGGGCCGACGCCCAGCGTCTGACCGGGGCGCAGCGCACCCGGCGCGTGGCCGCCGAAGCCGCCCGGGGTAAAGGCGGCGGCACTGCCCAGATAGGCCGGCACGTCGATACCGCCAGCGACCGCCAAGTAGCACCGGTTACCCGGCCCGGTTACCGCCCCCAGCGCCAAGGTCTGGCCCGCCCGCACCGGTACGGGCGCGAACATCGGCACCGGCACACCATCCAGGGTCGGCGCCATGTCGGCGCCGGTCAGGGCCAGGGTGGCGTCCGCCAGGAACACCAGCGTCGGCCCGGTGACCGCGCATTCCAGCGCCGGCGCGCCCTCGGCGTTGCCGACCGCCCGATTGGCCAGCCGGAAAGACAGCGCGTCCATGGGTCCGCTGGGCGGCACGCCCACTGGCCAATAGCCCAACCGGCCCGGCCAGTCCTGCACGGTGGTCTGGGCGCCCGCGGCCAGCACCTCGATCCGGCGCGGCCGATGATCGATGCCGGAAAGCGCCCGGGTCGAAACCTGGCCGGACCGGAACAGCGCACTGGCGACGATCTGGCGCAGATAGCCCAGATTGGTCTCCACCCCGTCGATCCGGGTCTGGTCCAAGGCTTGGGCCAGGGCAAGCCGGGCGGCCTCCCGGTCCGGGCCGGTGGCGATCAGCTTGGCCAGCAGATTGTCGTAATGGGGTGTGACGGTCGTGCCGGTCTCGACCCAGGTGTCCACCCGGACGCCCTCGGGGACGCGGACCTGGGTCAGCAGGCCGGCACTGGGCCGGAAGTCACGCGCGGGGTCCTCGGCGTTGATCCGCACCTCGATCGCGGCCCCCCTCGGCTCCGGCACGTCGGGCGTGAATCCGGGCTCCAGGGCCTGGCGGATCATCCATTCCACCAGATCGATGCCGTAGATCTTCTCGGTGACGCCATGCTCCACCTGCAGCCGGGTGTTGACCTCAAGGAACGCGAAATCTCGCCGGTCGGCGTCGTAGATGAACTCCACCGTGCCGGCATTTTCGTAAGCGACGCTTTGCCCCAGGGCGATGGCGGCCCGGGTCAGCGCGGCGCGCACCGCGTCGGGCAGGTCGGGCGCCGGCGTCTCCTCGACCAGCTTCTGGTTGCGCCGCTGCAGGGAGCAGTCCCGCTCCCCCAGCGCCCAGACCCGGCCGGCACCGTCACCGAAGATCTGCACCTCCACGTGGCGCGCCCGCTCGACAAACCGCTCCAGGAACACGCCGCCATCGCCGAAATTGCCGGCGCCCAGGCGCTGGACCACAGGCAACTCCCGGGCCAGGTCGGCGTCATCCCGGCACAGGCGCAGGCCGATGCCGCCACCGCCCGCGCTGCTTTTCAGCATCACCGGATAGCCGATCCGCGCCGCTTCGGCCCGGGCGTGCTCCAGCCCCGCGACCAGGCCAGAGCCATCCAGCAGCGGCACGCCCGCCGCCTCGGCCGCGGCACGGGCCTCATGCTTCAGGCCGAAGCGGCGCAGATGATCCGGCCGCGGCCCCGCGAACCGGATGCCCTCCGCCGCCAAACGCTCGGCAAAGCCGGCATTCTCACTCAAGCACCCGTAGCCGGGGTGAACCACCGTGGCGCCCACCTGGCGGCAGGCGTCCAGAAGCGCGTCGATTTTCAGATAGCTGTCCGTGACCGGTGCTGGCCCCAGGCGCACGGCCTGGTCCGCCTCCCGGACATGGGGGGCGTGCCGGTCGGCGTCGGAATACACCGAAGCCGCCCGCAGCCCCATGCGCCTGACCGTCTTGAGGATCCGGCACGCGATCTCCCCCCGGTTGGCGACCAGGATGGTCTGGGCCATGGCTCAGTTCCGGGCCGAAGCCGGCCAGATCAGGACCTCGATCGGGGTCGGGTTGTAGGCGTTGCAGGGGTTGTTCAACTGTGGGCAGTTCGAGATCAGACAGATCACCGCCATCTCCGCCCGCATCTCCACATATTTGCCGGCGTCGCTGATCCCGTCCTCGAAGGTCAGCCCGCCATCCGGCGTCACCGGCACATTCATGAAGAAATTGATGTTGTGGGCGAGATCCCGCTTGCTGAGCCCGTAATGGGGATGCTCGGCCAGCGCCCGCAGATAGGAATCCCGGCAGGAATGCATGTGCTTGGTTTCCAGGGCGTAGCGCACGGTGTTGCTTTCCGAAGCGCAAGCGCCCCCCAACGTGTCATGGCGGCCGCATGTGTCCGCGGTGATGGTCAGCATCGGGTTGCCCCGGTCCGAGCGCAGCACGGACCCCGTGGTGAGGTACAGCTTGCCCTGGCCGGCGATGGTTTCGGTCATGCTGTAGCGTTCATGGGGGTCGGCGGCCGAATAGAACAGCGTGTCGGCGGCCTGGTTGCCTTCCCGGTCCAGGATGCGGAAGGTCTGACCCCGCTCGATCAGGTGCATCCAGTAATCCCCGGCGGGGACGGTCTCGTGATACTGCGCGGCCTCAACGGCCAGTGGGCTTTCGACGATCATGGTTCTTGTCTCCCCATTCAGGCCCCGACGCGCGGTGCGCAGGCGTTGTACAATTCAGTGTTCGCAAAGCCCCGGCCGTTTTCGGGTCGGGAGGTCCGGCACAGGTCATCCGCGGCCACCGGCGGCGCCTCCCGGAACTGGTAGGCGATCGGCCGCCGGGGGTCTTCGGGACTGGAATCCATCGGATGGGCGCAGGTGTGCATCAGCACCAGCGTGTCCATCTCAAACCGCAGATCCACGTAATCACCCGGTTTGGAATGGCCGGTCACGAAGGTGATGACCCCCTGCTCATCCGTGGCAAGGCGGGTGAACCAATTGACATTGGCGGCCAAATCCCGCGCCCCCAGCCCGTATTTCCCGGCCTCGACCAGGAAGCTGTTTCGGCCGTTCTGGGTCCAGTCGTTCCGGTGCTCCTGATAGGACCGCTCCCCCCAGCGGGCCGCGACGCTGGCCCGGGTCGAGGCGCCGCCGACCGTGTCATGCCAGCCAACCGTGTCCGCGATCACGGAGCAGAAGATCCGCCCCATGTCCGAATATAGGCAATTGCCCGCCGTCAGCTTGAAGGTGTGCTGGGCCTTCAAGGTGTCGGGGGCGTTGTAGCGTTCCAACGGGTTGGTCGGATTGTAGAACAGCATGCCGACATTGGCGCCGCCCTCCACATCAATCAGGCGCAGTACGATGCCTTTCCGGATCGTGAAGGACCAATGGCTGTTGCCGGGCAGGGTGTCTTCGTACAGGGGTGGCGTGGCGTCTGGGGTCATGGGGAGGCCTGTTGCAAGTCGGTCAGGAAGGCGGTGCCTTCGGTTTCGCGAATGCGCTGCTTGATCGGGGCGGAGGGCTCCAGGGGCGCGTCGAACACGATCCTGGCGCCGTAACGCTGTTGTTCCTCGGGGCGGTTGCGCACCCGGTCGAAGGCGATGATCCGCGTGCCCAGATAGAACGCCTCCCGCAAGTCATGGCTGACCATGAACACGGTCATCTTGGCCCGCCACCAGATCTCCAGCATCAGGTCGTGGATCTCGGACCGGATGCCGGGGTCCAAGGCGCCGAAGGGCTCATCCAGCAGCAGGATCCGGGGCCGCTTGATCAGGGCCTGGGCGATGGCCAGGCGTTGCTGCATGCCGCCCGACAACTGGCTTGGGTATTTGTCACGGGCCGGGTCCAGGCCAACCTGATCCAAAGCCGCCCGCGCCTGGTCCAAGGCGTCGCGCCGGCGGGCGCCGAACAGCCGGCCGAACAGGGGGGCCGCCGCCAGTTCCAACCCCAAGGCGACGTTCTGCAGCGCCGTCAGATGCGGGAAGACCGAGTATTTCTGGAACACCACGCCCCGGTCGGGCTGCGGTTCGGCGGCGATCGGCGCGCCGTCGATCAGGATCTGGCCGGCGCTGGGCCGTTCCTGGCTCAACAACAGGCGCAGAAAGGTCGACTTGCCGCTGCCCGACGGGCCGACCAAGGACACGAAGGCATGCGGTGCGACCTCGAAGCTGATGTTCTCCAGCACGATCTGATCGCCGTACTCAACCCAGACATCGCGGATGCTGACCTGGGTCATGACCGGCGCTCCAAGCCGGCCCAGGGGAACATCAGCTCCGCCGCCCGCTTCAAGCCCAGATCGAGCAGAAAGGCCAAAAACGTGATCCACGCCACATAGGGCAGGATCACATCCATGGCCAGGAAACGGCGCATCAGGAAGATCCGGTAGCCAAGGCCGCTGTCCGACGCGATCGCCTCGGCGGCGATCAGAAACAGCCACGCCGCCCCCAGGGACAGGCGCACGGCATCGATCAGCCGGGGCAGGATCTGGGGCAGGACCACCCGCACGGCAATCTGCCAGCTGCTGGCCCCCAGGGTCTGGGCCTTGATCATCTGCTCCATCGGCAAGTCCGCGACCCGCAAGGCCACATCCCGCATCAGGAACGGCGCGATGCCGACAACGATCAGCACCACCTTGGACAGCTCCCCCAGGCCGAAGGCGATGAACAGGATCGGCAGCAC